>JAYUOR010000690.1:0-6898 GCA_043760765.1 Planctomycetota bacterium
GAGCCGCGTTTTGTATCGGCCGTGAAATAAACGCCGGTGAATTACCGGGCACCGCCCAGGAAGCGGATCTGCTTCGCTGATTCTGAGTTGAGTTCTAGAAGCATGAGAAGCGCGGCTTCGTGCGTCGCCGGGTCCGGCTCTTCAGCCAGGTAGAGTTCTGCTATCACGCCGCGCCAGCGCAGGAGTTCCCGCCGCAAATGGGGGACCGCGTTGACTTGCACGGTGAGATCGACAAGGCGCATTGCGCGCTCATAGGAGGCGCGCAATGAACTTCGGTCAAGCAACGCGAACGCGCTTCGCGCGCGCTGCATTTCGACGCCGATCTGGAGGATCTGCTGGCCCAGGGTGAACTTGGCCCAGCGTTCCGGCTCTAGCGCCGAATGTTGAATCGTTGCAACTTCTCTCCGCATCCAGCCCGGTGTCGAGTCACGTACCTCTGGGCTCGGCACCGAACTCGTGGTCAATATGTTGAATCTACTGCGCCCGCACGAGCTGGATCACGACATCGGCGGACTCTTGCGTCGTCAGATCGACCTCGACGTCGGGGATGGGCAGGAAGCCGGGGAGCTTGGGCAGCGTGAGCACGTACTTGCCGGCGTCGCGCAGCGAGATGCTGAGCTTGCCATTGGAGTCGAGACTCACCCTCGGCGGATGGGCTGGTCCCTGCGCGTCGGAAACCTTGAGGTCCAGCATGGCTGTCGAGCAATCGACGGGCCGTTCGCCCTCGCGCATCACGACGTTGATCGTGCGCGCGTGCTTCAACTCGACGGTGATTTCCTGGAGGCCGGGGACCACTTCCACATAGGGGTATTCCGCCAAGTAGTCGGCGCTTGCATGACCGCTCACGGAGAGGCAGATCTTGCCGATCGGTGCATGGACCTCGACTCGGCCTGGGCCGGAAGGAGCAATGCCAACTGTCCCGTGTCCTAACGAAGTCGAATTGCCGAAGTAGGTGTAGTCGACGCCCGGCATCTCGATCAGTTCGCCCGTCCTCGAATCAATCACAGTCAGCAGGATCATTCCGCAAGGCGGCACGGCCATCGTCAGTTCCTGCGGCTCATCTTCCGTGACTTCGCAATCGACGCCGAAGCACGCTTCAACGAGGAACAGTTGATGCTTGCCGACGCGCAACTTCATTGGCTTGGAGGCGAAGACTCCGGGCTCGCGCTTCTGCATCGAGCGCTTCCTCAGGGACGTCGATCGACCCGGCGCGGTCTTCTGCAGATCGAGATCGGCGACCCGGACATTGAAATTTTCCAAGTTCCAAGTGCTGTCGAGTTTCACGACGACGACCACGTTGACGAAGACGTCGGCGGGCGAGGGAGGCACGGCGAGTTCGATGCTCGCGTCTTTTCCGCCGACGATCGTGACCGCGGCGCTTGCAAGAATCTTCGCCGAGCCCGACTCTCCGTGCTCGAGGTGCACTTCGTACTCGCCCGCGCGAATGCCGGGAACCAAGCCGCCGGTCGATGTCAAGCCGCCGCCCTTCGGCGAGAGATCGTAGTAGCGCTCGAGTGCGCCGGCATTGCGCCGCCAGATGCGTACGATCACGCCGAGCGCGGGGACACCACCGGTCAACTTGACCGAGAGATCCGCACCAAGCTCGAGCTTGATGTACTGATCACCACCAGCGGTGGGATCGATCGCCAGCGAGCCCCATCCGTAATCGTGGCGGTGCGCGAAGATCGTGAACTTGCCGCTGCCGATCTCGAACTTCGGATCGATCGGAATCGGGCTCTGCAGATTCGCGGCGAAGTCCTTGGCTTCGTAGGACTCCATCGGAATTTCGATCTGCTCGCTCCACATCTCGTCCATGCGGACCAGTCGGACTCCGTCGAGTTCGGCACCTGTATTCGCATCGACGACGTGTAGCATCGTCGAAGCGACCCAGCGCGCTCGCAGCGCCATCGCTGCATGCGCTTTCGCCTTCGTCGCGCGATCGCCCTCGAGTCGCGCCTCGCGACCGCCGAGCACGATGTAGCAGTCGACATCCGGAGTCGCCGCGGTGTCCCAGCCGCCGTCCGCTATGGTCAAAGCCACTTCTTCGACGGGCTTCCCCGGGGTCCCCGGCACTCGCAGCGTCACGACGCCGGACTCGCTCGCGTGCTCGCCGCCGTTCGTGTCGAGCACGACGATCGTTCCGCGAGCGGGGAGCGGCTGCGCAATGGGTTCGCTCCCTGCGGACACTCGATCGGTCTGTTGATCGGGAAAAACCAGTGGAGTTGGCAACTGCACCGACTTCGGCGCGGACAACGTCTTATCGGCGAGCGTCGTCTCCCGCGCCGGTCGCTCGAGTTTCGCGCCGCGCAAGAACGTCCAGCACAACACCGCGATCAACGCGACTGCAGCGACAAGCAATTTGCGCCGCATTCGGGTCAGCTCACTCTTCCCAGTACCGCGCGAGCCCGTCCAAGGCTTCCTGCGTTCGGCCACCGCGGCCGCGCATGCCGGCCAGGAATTGCTCGAGCGACGAGCGCTCCGGATCGTCCGTAACTTCCACTTCGCCAAGCGTCGGCACGACCCTGCGCCACATGTCGCGCCACGTACGACGCGAGACACGCATTTCGCCTGCTGCAAGCAGGGCATTGAGGCCAAAAGTCAGGCGGACCTGCGCGTTTTCTTCGTTCAGCATCGCCGCGATCAGCGCGTCGACCGCCTTTTGGCTGCGCAATTTCCACATGCCCTTGGCCGCGGCTAGGCGCACGCCGGGGTCTGCGTCCTTGAACCGCTCGAGCCACAGCTCGATCGTATCGGAGCCGATGCTGCGCGCGATGCGCTTGCGCGTCTCGGCGAGCAACGTGTTCTTCCCTGCTTCGCCGCGGAAATAAGCGAGCCAAGCCCTGTGGTTCGCAGCCGGCACTTCGCGCGCGAGATCGAAGACTAAGGCCCAGCCGACAAAGTGCACCAGCAGGTTTTCGCGCGGCGTGCATTCCTCGGAGGCCGACAGTTGCATCACGCGCGTCAACTCGGCGTCGCTGATCGTCTCTTCGCGCAGCACGCGCGCCGGCCAGCAGGCCAGACCGTCGACGATCCACTCGCCGTCGTAGAACGCGCCGTCGCCCCACATCGAGGCCAGCCCCTCTTCGAACCACAGCGGCACGCCGCCGCCCTCTTCCGCAAGCCGCGCGTGGACGAGTTCGTGGACGACCGTGCCGACTTCGGCGGTGCCGAGAAAAACGCCTCTCGGCGCGAAAGGCGACGCGCCACCCGTGACGTGGTAGGCGCGCACGCGCGCCTTACCGATGCCGGGCACGTCTTCGATGCGTTCGGTGCCTTCAGAAGGAAGCTGCGGCGAGTCGCTGACTTCCTCGTGCGCATTCCAGGCGTGGATGTTCACGCGATTTTCGAACGGGCCCATCTTGGCTTCGACGGCGCGAAAGGCGGGCTCGAGCGCGCGGTCGAACTTTTCGGCGTCGAGCATCTCGCCGGGCTTCGCGTACAACGTCCAGCGTTCGCGCGTCTCGATGTGCTGCCAGCTCGAGCAGGCGCTCGCGAACAGTCCCAGCGCCAACGCAACGATTGCTCGCGTTGCGCGGCGCATCGTCTTTCAGCGCAAGCTCGCGTTGATCGACGCGAGGGTCTTCGACCCGGGACAGAGTTCAGCTTCGCCCAGCGCATTGAGCGGCGTCTTGACCGTGCTCAGGTGGTGGTGCAGATCCTTGGGATCGCGGTCGATGTACAAAAGCCCGGTGACGAGTTCGCCCTTGGCGCCGTGCCGTTCCAGGTAGTCGAGCGAGCCGCTCTTGTCGGTCGGATCGAAGTCCTGCGCGATCTTGCGCAGGCGCAGCACGGAACCGTCGGGCTGCGGCAGATCCTCGACCGTTCCCGGCGCCTGCTGCAGGGTCATCTCTTCGTGGTCCATCATGACGTCGAGCTGGTTCACGGCTTCGTTGTGCTCGCGCACCCAATCGTAGCTCTTGGTCGAACCGGCGTGGTTGTTGAAAGCCACACACGGGCTGATCACGTCCAGGAAGGCCGCCCCGCGGTGCTCGATGGCGCCCTTGAGCAGCGGAACCAGCTGTTCCTTGTCGCCGGAGAAGCTGCGGCCGACATAGCTCGCGCCGAGTTTGATCGCCATCGAGATCATGTCGATTGGCTTGTCGGTGTTGACTTCGCCCTTCTTCAAGGTCGAGCCCTCGTCCGCCGTGGCGGAACGCTGGCCCTTGGTCAAGCCGTACACGCCGTTGTTCTCGACGATGTAGATCATGTCGACACCGCGGCGGATCGAGTGCGCGAACTGGCCGAAGCCGATCGAAGCCGAGTCGCCGTCGCCGGAAACGCCGAGGTAGATCAAGTCGCGGTTCGCGAGGTTCGCGCCGGTCAAAACCGACGGCATGCGTCCGTGCACCGAGTTGAAGCCGTGCGACGCGCCGAGGAAATAAGTCGGTGTCTTCGACGAGCAACCGATGCCGGACAACTTCGCCACGCGGTGCGGCTCGATCGACAGTTCATAGAACGCCTGCACGATGGCTGCGCTGATCGAGTCGTGGCCGCAGCCCGCGCACAAGGTCGAGATCGCGCCCTCGTAGTCGCGGCGCGTGCAACCGGCCTCGTTCTTGGTCAGCGAGGCGTGGTGGAATTTCGGACGAGCGATCCAGGTCATTGTTTCACCTTGCCGTTGCCCACGGTGTGTGCCTTGCCGCAGCGCTCGCGGATCGCCGCGACGATGAAGCGCGCGGTGATCGGCGTGCCGTCGTAGTGCAGGACGCTGACGATGTGGTTGGGGTCGATCTGGCATTCGTGCGTGACGAGCAACTTCATCTGCGCATCGCGATTCTGCTCGACCAGGAAAACCGTGTCGTGCGCGGCGACGAAGTCGGGGACTTCGTGCGTGAAGGGGAAGCCGCGGATACGCAGCGCGTCGAGATGCAGACCTTCTTCGGCGAGCAACACGCGCGCTTCGTCCATGGCCGGGCTAGTCGAGCCGTAGTACAGGACGCCGACCGAGGTCGGCTCACTGGCCTTGTGCAGCACGGGCGCCGGCAGCAATTTCGCCGCCGTCTCGAACTTGCGCTGCAGGCGCTTCATGTTCTCGAGATAGTCGGGCCCCGCTTCGGAGTACTTCGCGTCGCGGTCCTTGGTCGTGCCGCGCGTGAAGAACGAACCGCGCGTGGCGTGGCTGCCGGGCAGCGTGCGCACGGGGATGCCGTCGTTGTCGACGTCGCGATAGCGGCCGAAGGGCCGGCCCGCGTCGAGTTCCTTCGCGCCGATGACCTTGCCGTGGTCCATGAGCTTCTTGTCGTCCCAGACGAACGGTTCGCACAAGCGCTCGTTCATGCCGATGTCGAGGTCGAGCATCACGAACACCGGCGTTTGCAGACGATCGGCGAGGTCGAAGGCCTGCGCGCCCATCTCGAAACACTCCTTGGGATCTTCGGGGAAGATCAGGACATGCTTCGTATCGCCGTGCGACGCGTAAGCGCAGGAAAGCACGTCGGCCTGCTGCGTGCGCGTCGGCATGCCGGTCGACGGGCCGCCGCGTTGGACGTCGAAAATCACCGCCGGAATCTCTGCGAAGTAGGCCAGGCCGAGGAACTCCTGCATGAGCGAGATGCCGGGGCCCGACGTCGCCGTGAAAGCGCGCGCGCCATTCCACGCGGCGCCGATCACCATGCCGATCGAAGCGAGTTCGTCCTCGGCCTGGATGATCGCGAAGCGCTTGGTGCCGTCTTCGTTCGTGCGGTACTTGTTGCAGTACTTCTGGAACGCTTCAGCCAGCGACGACGAGGGCGTGATCGGATACCACGCCGCCACAGAAGCGCCGCCGTACAACGCGCCGAGCGCGGACGCGGCATTGCCGTCGACGAAGATGCGATCGCGCACGTTGTTGCGCCGCTCGACTTTCAAGGCGAAGGGACTGGGCAGATTTTCGGCGGCCCAGGTCCGGCCGAGGTCGAGCGAATCCAGGTTGGGCTGCAGCAGCTTTTCCTTGCCCTTGTATTGCTCGGCGATCAGCTTCGCGACCACGTCGCGCTCGAGTCCGAGCAACTGCGAAAGCGCGCCTACATAGATGATGTTCTTGAACACTTGACGCTGGCGCGCGTCCTTGTAGCGCTCGTTGCACAGCGCGGTCAGCGGCATGCACAACGAGGTCACGTCGCTGCGCAGCTTCGATGCCGGCACCGAGCGTGTCGAGTCGTAGAACAAGTAACCGCCCGACTCGATCTCGGCGACGTCGGCGTCCCAGGTCTGCTGGTTCATGGCCACCATCAGGTCGACGCCGCCGCGCCGGCCGAGCCAGCCTTGCTCGCTGACGCGCACTTCGTACCAGGTCGGCAAGCCCTGGATGTTCGAGGGGAAGATGTTGCGCAGGCTGACCGGCACGCCCATGCGCAGGATCGACTTCGCGAACAGCGTGTTGGCCGAAGCCGAACCCGAGCCGTTGACGTTGGCGAACTTGACGACGAAATCGTTGACTCGACTCAGCTTCGACATTCGGACCCCGCGTAGGTCATATCCAGCAAGTACTTCTGCATGTCCCAGGCGCCCGTCGGGCAGCGCTCCGCGCACAGCCCGCAGTGCAGGCAAACGTCTTCGTCCTTGGCCATGATGCGTGTGGTCTTCAATTCGCCGCTGACGTAGATGGCCTGGTCGAGCAGCAGCGCCGGCGCGCGCAGGCGCGTGCGCAGCTCGGACTCCTCGCCATTCTTCGTGAACGTGATGCAGTCCATCGGACAGATGTCGACGCAGGCGTCGCACTCTATGCACAGCTTGGCGGCGAACACCGTCTCGACATCGCAATTGAGGCAGCGCTGTGCCTCGGCGAATCCGACGCGCTTGTCGAAGCCCAGCTCGACCTCGGCGCGGATGTCGCGCAACGCGATCACCGTGTCCTTCAGTGGCACGCGGTAGCGCTTGTCGTTGTGGATCGCGTTGTCGTCGCTCCACTCATGGATGC
>JAYUOR010000691.1:0-6881 GCA_043760765.1 Planctomycetota bacterium
GAGGGCCGCCCATCGGAGAGGAAGAAGACCGTATCGACTGCGACCTCGTAGTTCTTGTCCTTCGTGCCGCGGCCGGCGAAGCCCAGCGCCCAACTCAGCGCGCCCCAGGTGTTGGTCTTGCCCGCTTCGAGGTTCGCCGAACCGGCGAGACCGACGCTTGCAAGGTCTTCCTTCGAGCTGCCCCCCAGCGGCGCCAGTCGCATCGCAAAGTCCCTGCCCGCCTTCTTGTTCAGCGCGTTGGCGGGCACGAGATCGTTCTTCCACCATTTCATGTCGGTGCCGAACGCAAGCACGTTGAACTTCACGAAGGGCTCGAGCCGGTCGATCGTGCGCGCGAGTTCCGTCTTGACGATGTCGATGCGACTCATCGACGGATAGCCGCCGTCCTGGAAGCGTTCCTTCTCGACCACGAGGTTCTCCATCGAACCAGAGACGTCAATCACGAAGACGATCGAACGCGAGGGTGTGTCGATGCCGTGGTAGACCGTCTGCGGGCCGGAGGGCTTGTACTTCGCGCGCTCCTCGGCCTGCTTCGCGCGCAGCTTGGCGAGCTCGGCGTCGCTAGGAATCTTGTAGTGTTCCTTGACGCTGGTCCAGAACGCCTGCCATTGTTCGAGCCGATCGCCGAGGGTCTTGCCGGTGATCTCGTCGAGCGCATTGCCGATTTCAGGCCGCAGCCGGCCCTCTTCGATCGCCATGCGCGTGAGCAACGGCTCGATGGAATCGATGCGCCGCACTTTGCCCAGCGCGCCGATGGCGCTCGAGCGCACCTGCCAGATGGGATCGTTGAGTGCGAGGATCGCGGGCGGAATCACCAGCTCCGACTTGAGCGCCGCGAGTGCATCCATCGCCGAGCAACGCACGGCGGGTTCGCTGTCCGCGCACAGGGCCGCGATGGCCGGGGCATGGGCGACATCCTTGAAGGCGCCGAGCGCGTCGACCGAGCGGCGGCGCACATCCCAGGACTTGTCCGTGAGCATCACGAGCAGGGCCGGCGCGGCCGCCGTGTAGCGCGCCTGCGCAATCGCCTGCAGGATGCCCAGGCGCACGGATTCGGTCTTGTCAGTTTCGGCGGTCGCGATCAGCGCCGCGATCGGCTCGGTGGTCTTGAAGCCTGCGAGCACGCGGATCGCCGCGCGCACGACGTCGGGTTCATCGACCACCTTGAGCACGGGCACGAGCACGTCGACGACACCCGGCGACTCGATCTTCTCGAGGCTGAGCACGTACTCGACGCGTTCCGCAGGAGTCTTGGCCTCGCGATAGAACTTGCGGAAGTCCCGCACTGTCTCGTCGCCCTGGGCGGAGGCGAAGGGCGACAGGCCCGAGAGGGCGACGCAACACAGGGTCAGGAAAGCGCAGGCCCGGAGGATCGAGTTCGACATGGGTGGGGTCTCTTGGGGTCGTTCCCCTGAGGACTCTAGAGCCTAGCGCAATGCGGGTGACAGATCCGCAGCCCCATCGGGACCGTCATCAGAGGCGGGCCGTGAAGCGACGCACGCCTTCGTATGCCGGGTTGGCGTGGGATGCGAGTTCTAGGACCTGCTTGCGCACTGCGGCGGGGTCGCTGCCTGCCTGGCGCAACTGGTCGGCGTAGAGGTCGAGCAATTGGACGTAGATGGCTTCGCCAAGGGCACTACTGCGGGTGCCCAGATCCTCAGGTTCCTTGAAAAGCGCGAGCCACCATGCCGCAGTCGCACGGGGACTCAGCCAGCCGTCGCCATTGACGTCGAGGAAAACCGGATTGGTCGCTGCCAGCGTGTACAGGTTGAGACTGGGCCAGGCGGGCCCCGCCACGGGATCCCCGGTCACGACGCACACCAGCCAGCGATCAGACCAGCTCTCGCAGGAAAGCTCGAAGTCGAGCTTCGTGTCGGTGCGCTGGCCCTTGACCACCTCGATAGCACGCTCCTGTGCGGCGAAGCCGTTCACGAAAAGGGTCGCCTTGCGCGGCACGATCCAGGACGGAGCCTGGACGCGCAGTTCGACATGCACGTCTTCGACATCCGCCAGATGGGGCAGCATGTCCAGGACAAGCGTGTCGCCCATGCGCGCCTTGCGCGTCTTCCCATGGACCACGACCGTCGCGAAAATCCCCATGCCGATCGACGTGTGCCCGTTCTTGATCGCGTCGCAGATCGCGTTCACGTCGATCGACGCCGGATCGTCCGTCGCGCTCGCGACATAGGTGCGCCCCTGGCCCACCGGATCCCCCACCGTGTGCGAGTCCGAAGATCCCACGGCGAAAATGCGCACGCCGCGATTGAGCAGCGCAAACCAGTCGCCGAAGACGAACAGCGGATCCTTTTCCTCGGTGGTCGAGTTGATCATCTCGGTCGCGTCCATGGTCAGCGCGAGACCTGTGGCGAACGCACCGCTGTCCCGGTCGAGCTGATTGTTCGTGAACGGACTGTCGTCGTGGCTCGGCCAGCGCGGGTGATTGAGGATCACGACCTTGGCGCCACGGGCGCGAATGCCGTCGACGATCTTGGGGAATTCGGTCAGCTCGTGCTCGGGGATCGCGGCCTTGGGATCGAGCGGAAACCCGTTGAAGTGTCCGAGCTTCGTCGTGACTTCATTGCCGGTCACGGCCGTGTAGTACTTCGTCAACTCCGCGCGCTCCTGAAAAGGAACGTAGTCGGTGTTGTGGTTGTGGTCGGTCGCCACCGCGAACTCGACGCCTTCGCCTGCCAGCGTGATCTGCCGCTCCGCGGCACTGGCATCTCCGTGACCCGAGAATTGCAGCGTGTGCAAGTGGGTGTCGGCCACGATGAAGCCCGTCGTGTCGAGCTCGCGATGCAACTTGTGCGCGATCAGATTCAAAGCCTTTGCTTTCACTTCAAGCGCTGCCGCGGAAAGGCTCCACTCGCTGCCGCGCGTGGCGTAGCTCGTGTACTTTCCGCGCGGCAACTCGAGCCGGGTTTCCTTTCTCGAGACATAGATCACGCCGTCGCGCACGGCCGTGCTCGGCGTCTCGGCGTAGTAGATCGGCGCGGGCACACCGGCTTCGTCGACGATCGTGACTCGCGCGGGCACGAACGCGCCAACGGCTTCGTCGACGACGGTCAGCACCACAGGCTGTGTGTCGTACATTTCGCGCAGCGATTGTTCGACGAGCCGCAGCTTGCCGATCACGACGTCGTCGTCGGGCACATCGGGGACGAAAGACAGCACGTTCGTGCCGCTCTTCACCAGGCCCGCCGGAATCGAGTAGCTGCGCGTCACCAGCTCCGGAAACGGCTTGAGCAACGCAAACTCGACGTCGTTGATCTTTGCACGCCAGGCGTTGTCGATGCTGCGTTGCTCGAGGAAAAGCGTCCACTCGCCGGTATTCGCTTGCGCGTCGAACTTGACATCGAGGCGCTTGCCTTCCGGCTTTTCGTCGGCTTCCTTCCAATCCTTGGTGAGGTCGTCGCCAAGGTGGTGGTAACGATCATCGAGCACGCGGCCGCCCTGCTTCTGCAGCAAGAAATTTCCGGCCACGGCGAGTGCGGCGAAGGCGGCGGCGAGCGCGAGCTTGTGATTCAACATGCCATGAATTCGTGAAGTACGGGCCGCAGATCGCGGGCGCGCGCGGCGCCGTTCACTTGTCCTTGGGTTCCAACCCCATGCCGTGCCTATCCGGATACGCCGGCCTTGGCGGGGCGACGTAGGGATGCTTGAGCAGCTCTTCGCGCATCAGCGCGATCGCGCGATCCAATTGCGGATCGCCGCCCTGCCACATCAGAGCCGGATCGTCGACCACTTCGATGTCGGGATCGACGCCGTGACCTTCGATGCCCCAGGTCCCGTCCTTTTCGTAGAAGGCGAAGCTCGGCACGCTGAGGCTGCCGCCGTCGATCAGGTTCGGTCCGCCGGAGAGTCCGACAAGACCGCCCCAGGTGCGCAACCCGATCAGCTTGCCCAGGCCGGCTTGCTTGAAATAGAACGGGAACGCATCGCCGCCGGACCCGGAGAGTCCGTTGATCAGCATGCACTTGGGCCCCTGGTGTCCATCCGGCGGCCAGGTCCAGTCCTTGCCGTCGCGGCGCGCCCAGTAGTTGGTGACCGGCCGATTGAGCAACTCGATGAAACGCGTCGGGATTTGCCCGCCGGAGTTCCAGCGTTCGTCGACGATCAGCGCCTGGGCGCGCAATTGTCCCTGCAATTGACGAACGAGATCGTTCTGACCGTCGATGCCGGTGCTCGGGACGTAGATGTAACCGACCCTTCCGTCCGTCGCATCGGCGACGAACTTGCGGTTCTTCTCGATCCAAGCGCGGTAGCGCAAGTCGCGCTCGCTCGCGAGCGGCTTGACCACGATCGTACGCGCAGACTCGTCGCGCGCCGGTTTCGCGCTGACCGTCAGCGTCACGACCTTGTCGGCCAGACCCTGGGAAGCGGCCCAGGGACTGCGCGAGGTGTCGAGCGCGACGCCATTGACCGCCAACAGGTAGTCGCCGACTTTGACGTCGACGCCGGGTTGCGACAGCGGTCCGCGACCGTCGCTGTCCCAGGGCGCACCTTCTTGGATACGCACGATCTTGTACGCGCCCTCGACAAGTTCGAAGTCGCAGCCCAGCATGCCGACGCTCTGGTGCGGCTCGTCGCCCACATCTCCACCGTTGTAATAGGCGTGGCCGACGTTGAGCTCGCTGATCATCTCGCGAATCACGTAGCTGACGTCCTCGCGTGAGGCGCAGTCGGCGAGCATCGCGGCGTACTGCGTGCGCACGGCAGTCCAGTCGACGCGATGCATGTTCGGGTCGTAGAAGAAGTCGCGCATCAATCGCCAGGCGTCTTCGAAGAGCTGGGCCCACTCGGCGCGCGGATCGATGTCTACCGACATGCCCGACGTGTCGATCTTCTCGAACTTGGCGTCAGCCTTCGCGTCGCCGATCTGCGGTCCGCTGCCACCCAAGGCAAGCACGCGCTTGCCGTCGGCCGAGAGCGCGAACCCGCCCGATCCTGAACTGAGCGTCTTCACTTCCGGCTTGTCCGCGAAGGCATCGAACAACTCGAGTTTGGGCTCGTCGCCACTGCCCTGGATCCCCTGACGCTCGAAGATCAGCGCGCCGTCGGAATTGACCGCGAGCTGTGCGAACACGCCGGGATCGACGGGCAGCAAGACGGCCCGCCTCTCGAATCCGTCGAAGGCGATTTCCACCGGCTTTTCAGGCTTCTTCTCGTCCGCGGCCTTCTCGCCTGGCTTCGCGTCCTTGCCCGCATCCGGCGCCGCGTCCGGCTTGTCTTTCTCCGCGTCCTGCTTGTCCTTGTCCGCGCCCTCTTCGTCGCTCTTGGGCGCGAAGGGCGACTTCAAGTCGGCGCGCAGCGGCACGACGAAAAGCTGCTCGCTCCCCGCGTAGACGAACGACTGATCGAGCTCGCCATAGAGCGGCTGGAAATTGGCCCGGCGGCGGAAGTACAGATATTCGCCCTTGCGGTCGAACTGCGGCAGCGCGTCGTCGAACATGCCCGCGGTCACGACGTGCGAGATCCCGCTTTCGACTTCGCTGATCACAATGCGCGGAACGCCGCTTGCCTCGTCGGAGTTGCTGAAAGCGATGAAGCGGCTGTCGCGCGAGAAACTCGGCACGCTCGAAATCAGGTCGCCCGCCCACGTGTCGCGCATCAAGAGCCGCGCCGCGCCGCCCGCCGCGGGCTGCAGGTACATCGAACCGGTCTTGTCGCTGAACACGAGGTACTTGGAATCCGGCGACCAGCACAACAGGCGGCGAAACATGTTGCCGCCTTGCGTGATCGCCTTGGCTTCGCTCGAAGCATCGGCCGGAGCGACCATCACTTCGTATTCGTGACTCGCGTCCGAGAGCCAGGCCAACCACTTCCCATCGGGGCTCCAGCAGGCATCGCGCTCGGCAACGCCGGAGCTGCGCGTCAGATTGCGCGGACTGCCGTCCTTGGCCGGCAACGACCAGACGTCGCCGCGCGCAGAAACGATGGCGCGCTTGCCGCTCGGCGAAAGATCCCAGCTGTCGATGAATTTCGCGGCATCGACCGCGCGCGGGCGCAGTTTCGGCCGTGCGCCGGGAATCGTCACTTGCACAGAGCGCGCCGTGGAAGTCGCCAAATCGAACAGCGCCAACTCGGGCCCGTGCTGGAAAACGATCTCGCCCTGGCCATGGGGACCAGGTCCCAGCGCGGGCCACTTGACGTCGAAGTCCGCGAAGTTCGTCAGCTGACGGCGCTTCTTCGTCGCCGGATCGAAGGCCCACAGGTTCAAACGATGAGAAGGTCCGTCGTCGGAGAGGTAATAGAGCACACCGCCATGCCACATCGGTGCCGTGTCGGTCCCCTCCCAGTCCGTCGCGCGAACCGAATCGTGCGTCTTGAGATCGAAGAGCCAAATGTCCGTCGACATCCCGCCGCGATAGCGCTTCCAGGTGCGGGTGTCGATGGTGTGCGGAGTGTAGGCGAGCCAACGGCCGTCTTCCGAGATGTCCGCGAAGGCGCCATAGGGCACCGGCAATTTCTGCGGCAGTCCACCGCTCGCGGGGACCGTGAACAGTTCGACCATGCGATCGCGGCCGGCGAGTCCGTTGGTGAAGAAGAGCAGCTTGCCGTCGCTGGTCCAGTTGCACAGCGTCTCGGCGGAAGGATGCTGCGTCACGCGCAGCGGAATTCCGCCCGCGATAGGCATCGTGTACAGATCCTTGTTGCCGTCGTAGTTGCCGACGAAGGCAATCGACTTCCCATCGGCCGAGAATCGCGGCAGCGCCTCCAGGCCCGCGGGCGATGCGAGCGGACGCGCCACTCCGCCTTCGCGCGGCACGAGCCACAGATCGTCGGCGTACACGAAGACCACGTCGGTCGAGCTGACGTCAGGATAGCGCAGCATGACCGCGTCCGGTTGCGCGCCGCTGGATTCAGTTGGAGGCGTCTGT
>JAYUOR010000692.1:0-2703 GCA_043760765.1 Planctomycetota bacterium
ACGGTCAAGCGCTGCAGATTCGAGGTCGCCGAAACGTGCAAGGCATTGTTCGTCGTATCCAGTTGCCAAGTGAACGCCGTGAACGCACTGGCGGCGTCCTGTTCGACGAAGAAATTGAAGTAGATGCCGTCATGATCCGCGAGTGTGCTGGCCGTGGTCGGCAGGGTCAGTGTGTGAGTCGCGAGCCAACCGAACGCCCAGTGGCTGTCCATCATCGACCACTTGTGGTCGAAGCTGTCGATGCCGAACGGGACGTGTTGATAGCCGAAATTGGGGCCGCTGACCGCTCCCAGCGTCTGCATGTGCGCCGCCATGACATCGCCCTGTCGCGGGAGATAGGGCACCGGGTCGTCCACCGGATGCAAGATCTGCATCGGGATGTGCGTGAGATTGCGCGCCAGATCCGTTCCGCTCTGAATTTGCGCCGTGATCGGATCGAAGCAAACCGTCGAGGAACGCGCCATCTTCCACGGATTGGCCGAACCCGCGGAACCGTTGCCGTACCAGAAGTCCAGGTAGATGCGCGCCGGCGGATCTGAGTAGTAGGTATCCTGCAGGGAGAAGCCACCGGACATCGGCGCCATGGCAGCGATCATCGGCTTGGCGGGATCGACATGGCGCGCGGCATAGTTCGCGACGGCGCCGGCTCCCATCGAAAAACCGACCGCGTAGATTCGATTGCGGTCGATCAGCGGGTAGCGCGCCAGCATGTCAAGGATCACCGCTTCCATGTGAACCTGGCTCTGCAACGAACCGAAGTGCTGGGTGTTCGCGGCGAGCGGACAGACGAGGTACCAACCTCGCGCTCCTACTTCGTTCGGGAAATTCGTGTTCGCCGTCAGGTCGAGCTGCGTGGAACCGAACTTGTGGAACATCACCACCAGCGGCACCAGCTGAGTCGGCGGGGGCAACGGCTCGACGTAGAGGAAATTTTCCGGCCAACCATCCCCGATGTTGAGCGAACCGCTGAGCAGGTTGTGATTGGGCGGCCCGACGTTGTGCACCGTGGGCGCATAGTCCGGCGGTCCGAAGAGCTTCAGCCGGTCGCCCGTGTCGACGATCGAAATCGGGTTGTGGGCGTGGCCGCCGCCCTGGGCGAATGCCTGCACAGGCCAAAGGCTCAGGCAGACGGCCGCCAGCGCAAATGAGTTGGGGTTGGGCACGGCAGGAATCCTGTAGAATTCTAACCGCCCTGCAAAAAGCGGCGTCAAGTAGGCGGCTTACGCTCGGGTCAGCCGCCAGCCAATGGACGTTCGCGCACCTCGGCGGTGCCGTCCTCATGCCCAATTACGAGCACATGCGCCAGGCCCACGAAAAGGCCGGTTTCGACGATCCCGGGTAGCTGGTCGAGTTCGAGCTCCAGGCTGGCGGGGTCGGAAATCCCGCCCGCGAACCGGCAATCGAGGATCTGGTTGCCGTTGTCGGTCAGGTAGGGCTTTCCGTCGCGCGCCTGGCGCAGGCTGGCGGTGGCGCCGCGGCGGGTCAGGGCACGCCGAATCACCTCCAGGGCAAAGGGCACGACTTCGATCGGCAAGGGGAAGCCCCCCAGGCGCGGTACGACCTTCTCGGCCCCGACAATGGCGATCTGTCGGCGGGTGATGCTGGCAACCACCTTCTCGCGCAGCAGGGCGCCGCCTCCGCCCTTGATCATGTTGAAGCCCGCGTCGATCTCGTCGGCTCCGTCGATGGTCAGGTCCAGGGACTCGACAACGGCTAGGTCGATTAGGGGGATCCCCATGGCCCGGGCCTTGTTCTCGGTGTCCACGGAGGTCGGCACGCACGTGATCGAGAGGCCCTCCCGGACGCGTTCAGCCAGGCGTTCCAGGGTGAAAAGCACGGTCGAGCCCGTGCCCAGGCCGACGCGCATGCCCTGTTCGACGAATTCGGCCGCACGGCGGCCAGCCACTTGTTTGGGGTTGTGCACGTCAGCGCTCCATTAGAAGGGACCCGGATGGTAGCAGCAGGGCGGCCGGCGGCACGGGCCTGCCGGGCACAACTCGGGCTCCTGCGCACTTTGGCCAGGCTGGCCGAATGAAAGTTCCATGAGCTATACTGAGAACGAGTCTCAACTGCCGATCCTATTTCCGTGACCAGCCTAGACAACCTCCTACCCGGTACGCGCGCGCGGCTTGTATCCGTCGGCGGTGAGCGCGCGTTCCGTTGCCGGCTCATGGAACTTGGTCTCTTGCCCGGCACCGTCCTGCAGCTCGTGCGCCGCCTAGATGTCGGCGGTGTGCTCGAGATCGAGGTGCGCGGTTGCCGTCTGAGTGTCCGCCGAGCCGAGGCCCGCGAGCTCGTCGTCGAACCGAGTTGAGGATCGCAATCAGGGCGCGCCGCCCGACGTGGTGAAGACAACTGATCGAGTCAAACGGATCGCGCTGACGGGCAATCCGAACACGGGCAAGACCACGCTGTTCAATCGCTTGACCGGCAGCCACGCCAAAGTCGGCAACTATCCGGGAGTCACCGTCGAGCGACACGAGAGTTCGCTCGAATTGCCGCGCGCGGGTCACGTGGAACTCATGGACGTTCCCGGAACATACAGCCTCTCGGCTCGCAGTGCGGAAGAACAGATCGCGATTCAGGCGATCGCCGGCCTTTCCCCCATCGAACGGCCCGATGCCGTCATGGTGGTTGTCGACGCGACGCAACTGACGCGCAATCTCTACCTGGTGTTGCAGGTGATCGAGACTGATCTGCCGG
>JAYUOR010000693.1:0-2703 GCA_043760765.1 Planctomycetota bacterium
CGACGCAGGCAACCTGCATGGTTTCCGAGGAGGCGCAACGCAGCCAGCGGCGGCGGGGGCCGGCGCAATGGATCTGTTATTCCGTGACAGAGCCTAACCCCGGCGGCGCCAGACGACGCCCCGCGGCGTGTCCTCCAGGACGATACCCTCGGCGAGCATTTCATCCCGGATCTGATCGGAGCGCTTGAAGTCGCGGCGCTTGCGGGCCGCCTCGCGTTCATCGATGCGCGCTTGAATGGCGCTGTTGACGTCGTGCTCCGCGGTGTCGAGCACGCCGAGCACCGAGTTGGCTTCCTTGACGAAATCGAGCGCGGCAGCGGCGGCTTCGCGCGAGAGCTTGCCCTCGAGCAGTGCGCTGCGCAGACCGAACAAACCCGGCAACGCGCGCGAGACGTTCAGGTCGTCGTCCATGCCGGCGTTGAATTCCGCGCGCGCGCGCGCGACAAGATCCAGGCCGCCGCTCGCCACAGCGGGCTCGCCCTTCACGATGCGTCGCAGGCGCAACTGCATGTCGTCGAGGGACTCGAGCGCACTGGCCGCATCCTTTTGCACTTCCCAGGTGAAGTTCAAGGGTTGGCGATAGTGGCCGCGCAGCAAGGCGAAGCGCAGGGCGCGCGCCTTGAAGCCGCGCGCGAGCACGTCGTCGACCGAATACGTGTTGCCCAAGCTCTTGGACATCTTGCCGCCGTCGATCTGCAGGAACTTCGAGTGCATCCAGTAGTTCGCGAACGGCGTGCCTGTGAAGGACTCGGTCTGCGCGATCTCGCATTCGTGGTGCGGAAAGACGTTGTCCTCGCCACCGGTGTGGATGTCGATCCGATCGCCGAGATGCTTGCGCGCCATCGCCGAGCACTCGATGTGCCAGCCTGGAAATCCATCCGGGCCAAAACGCGTGTTCCACTTCATGACGTGGTGCGGATCGCTCTTCCATAGCGCGAAGTCCGCCGGATCACGCTTCTCCTCGCGCACGGCGACGCGCGCGCCGGCTTCGGTTTCGTCGATCCGATTCCCCGAGAGGCGGCCGTAACGCGGAAACGTGCGCACTTCGAAGTAGACGTTTCCGTCGACCTGGTACGCATGCCCCTTCGCGATCAGACCTTCGATGATCTCGATCATCTCGGGCACGTGCGCGGAGGCGCGCGGATAGACCAGCGCCGGCTGAATGCCAAGCCGCGCGAGGTCGGTCATGAAAAGCGCGGTATAGCTTTCCGCGATCTTCCAGGGATCGAGCCCTTCGCGCTTTGCGGCCGCTTCGAGGCGATCTTCGCCGGCTCCGGCCAATTCGTCGGTCAGGTGACCGACATCGGTGATGTTCATCACCTGACGAACGACCAGTCCTGAGTGTTCGAGCCAGCGGCGCAACAAATCCGCGAACAAGAACGCGCGAAAATTGCCGATGTGCGCGCGGCTGTAGACGGTCGGGCCGCAGTTGTACATGCGCACCACGCCCGGCTCGAGCGGTTGAAAAACTTCCTTCTGCCGGGTGAGAGAGTTGTAGACCTCGAAGCTCATTGCGCGGATTCTAATGTCCCTGGGGCCCTGTCCGTGCGCGATCGGCGGACTCCTGCGCAAGACGAGCACTTCTCCCGGGCTTTTCGCGTGCTATTCTCCCGCCACTCGCGCCGCGCCGAAGGCGACAAATTGGAACCGTGACCAGCCCTTTGACCGACGGCCCGCGCATCGAACTCGAGGGCGAGATCGGCGCCGGCGCCACGGGCCGTGTCTGGCGTGCCCGCCTGCTCGAGGACTGCGCCGGTTTGCCGGCCGGCAGCGAAGTCGCGTTGAAACGGCTGCACCCCCGGCTGGCCGGGGACGCACGCGCGCTTCGCGCCTTTGCCGCCGAGGCCGAGGCCGGAGCGGAGGTACGCCACCCCGGCATGCTGCGGCTGGTGCACTCCGGCTGCGACGCAACGGGCCCCTACCTGCTGACCGAGTACGTTCCCGGTCAGACACTGGAGCAACTGCTGGTCGAACTTGGCCCGCTCTCGGAGCCGCTGCTGCGCTCGGTGGCCGTGCAACTGGCCGGCGGCCTCGCAGCGCTGCATGCCGCGGGCTGGATCCATGGCGACGTGAAGCTCGAGAACATGCGTCTCGATGCGCGCGGCCGCGCGGTGCTCCTCGACCTGGGCTTCGCGCGCCGAATCGTAAAGCGCGCGGCGAAGTCCGTGCGCGTGCATGCGCTCGATGAAGAGACGGAAACAGAGCAGCGCTCGGTCGAACTCGCGCACGCCGGCGAATTCAATCCCGGCAGCCTGCCCTACCTGGCGCCGGAGCGGGCGCGCGGCGAGAGCGGCGACGAGAAGAGCGACGTGTTCTCGTTCGGCGTGACGCTCTATGAATTGGCCACCGGAGCACATCCCTTCGCGGCGGATTTCGTCGGCGAGGGCCTCGACCGCTCGACTTCGAGCGCCCAGCCGATGGTGCGCTCGCTGGGCACCGAGGGCGCCGATCGAGTGCTCGCCGCGCTGGCCAGCGCGCGCTACCGCCCGGCCTCTGGCCTCGCCCCGCAATTGTCGCCGTTCCTCGACCACGTGCTGGCCGATGCGCTGCGCCGGGACCCGCGCCTGCGGCCGACCGCACGCGAACTTGCCCGCCGGCTGGAAGAGCAGGAATCCGGAGCGTGGTGGCGTGCGGAAATCGACACCGGCGGCGCGGCGAGCGCACCCTCGCTCGCCGAACGCGAGAGCGCGCACCTGACACCGC
>JAYUOR010000694.1:0-6879 GCA_043760765.1 Planctomycetota bacterium
GAGCGCGAGCACGGCGTCGGCGACCAGGCGCTGGGCTTCGATCTCGCCGGCGATTTCAGCCGGCGCAAGCGACAACCGCGCTTCGCCTGCGCGCGCGGCAAGCTCGCTCCGAGAACGCTCGCTTCGGCGGCGATTGAGTGCCAAGTTCCCCGCGACGCGCGCCAGCCAGGGCCGCAGGGGACCTGACTTGTGCGCTGGATGCGCGAGCGCCACAAGCCAGGTTTCCTGGACCAGATCGTCCGCACCGGCCGGGTCCGCGACGAGCCTCGCTGCGAGCGCGCGCAACCAATGCGCGTTCGCCAGCACGTCCTCAGGCGTCAGCGGTGTCGATTCGGCGGCCATTGCGGACGTCGATCATCACACCCGCCGGGCGCGAAGTGTTGGTGACGTCGGCAAAGCCGGTGTCGGAACCGGTCAGTGGCTCAGTTCCCCGGCTTGATCGCCTTCACGAAGGCCTCGTAGCTCGCTTCCCACTTCGCGACCGTCTTCGTCGGGCCGACCAGCTTGAAGTACCAGGGGCCGCCCTTGGCATCAACGATCGAGGCCTTCATCCGCCAGTCCGGCTTGTTCATGTGCTCGCCCGAACCCGGCGCCGTTTCCGCGACGTAGGTGCCCGAAAGCTCGGCGTCGAACACTTCCAGCCCGGCGATCGTGCGCGTGGAACTTTGCATCTCTTCTTCGGAGGTCGCTCCGTCCGGCTGCTCGAATTGACCGGCCCAGCGCTGCAGGTTGGCCTCCTTCGAGCCGCCTTGTCCGGTGCCGAAGTAGTAAACGACCAAAGCTGCGTCTTCGCCGTCGCCCTCTGCGTGTGGCAAGGAATATTGGGCCTTGCGCATGGCGCTGGTCGGTTGCTCGATGACCCAGCCGGCCTGCGGAGTCAAGAGCAGCGCGGGAGCGGCGGCTGCGGCCACTGCGGCCGGCGGCACTGGCGGTGTCGGCTTGGGCGCGGCGACGACAGACGGCGCAGGTTTCGCGGGCGCGGGCTTGGGCTCGGCCGCGGCGGGAGGATTGCTCTCGCAAGCAGCGAGTGCGATCACGAGCGGTGCGAGACACGACAGGTACGACGACATCGACTTCATGCTGAACCTCCTTCCCAAGAAACGAACGAAGGCGCCACCATAGCGGCGCCTTCGTGTTCAGTCGCGTGCGTAGGCATCCAGGCGCCGGTTTCGTCCGCGGGCGAACGAAACCGGCCCCCGTCCGATCACGGCGTGAAGGTGATCCCCAGGCCGTTGGTCAGGTTCGCGCCAATTGCGCACGGACCGGTCGGGTCGCGGTACCAGGCCTGGAAGTACCAGGTGCTGCCGGCGGTGATCAGGCCGTTGCTCAGGCCGACCAAGAACACGATCTCGCTCTGGCCCTCAGGGGAGCTCGTCTGAAACGGGAAACGCTTCACCGACTGCAAGCACAGCAGGCCGTCGTAGAAGTGCGCGCCGACTCCGCCTCCCACCTGCTGAGTGCCCAGGAAGAAGATAGTGGTCTTGTTCCCTGGCATCTGGATCGCGTTCAGGTGCGAGGTGTCGTTCGACACGCTGGCAAGTCCGCTGTTGTAGAGAATCGCGCCGCGGTTGGTGGAGTTGAGACACCCCTTGCCGTTGCCGAGACTCGGGTTGTTGCATGGACACGATGTCCCCGTTCCGTTGCCGAAGCAGTACTGCACGCCAGTCCCTTCGCACTCGTCGGGCAGACCGTTCTGGTTCAGGTCCTGACTCGTGCCAGTGAAGATGTCGCAGTCGTCCGGGATCGAGTTGGTGTTGCAGTCCGGATCGCAGTTGTCAGGGATGCCGTTGGACTGACAGTCGGGCTGGAATCCGCCTGCGATTTCACACACATCTCCCCGTCCATTGCCGTCGCAATCCAACTGATTGAAATTGGCGTTCAACGGGCAGTTGTCGCACAGGTCGCCGCGGCCGTCGAAGTCGCTGTCCTGCTGATTGTTGTTGGGAACGGCGATGCAGTTGTCGATGCAATTCGGAATACCGTCCCCATCGAAGTCAGTCTCGGGCGCGCCGCAGCCGCAGGCTCCCGGGCTGGTCTTGTTGGGATCGCTCGGGCAGGCGTCGGCGCAGTCCGGGGTTCCGTCACCGTCGGAGTCCGTCTCCGGAACTCCGCAGCCGCAGACGCCCGGATCGACCTTGGTCGGGTCCATCGGACACGCGTCGTTGCAGTCTGGCGTCCCGTCCGAGTCAGTGTCCGTGTCAGGCGTGCCGCAACCGCAGATGCCGGGAGCAGTCTTGCTCGCGTCGTTGGGGCAACCATCGACGCAGTTCGGCGTTCCGTCGCCATCGCCGTCCGTCTCCGGCCGTCCGCAGCCGCAGAAACCCGCAGCAAGCTTCAGCGGATCGTTCGGGCAGCCATCGATGCAGTTGGGCGTACCGTCGCCGTCGCTGTCCGTGTCGGGAATACCGCAGCCGCACACGCCGGGATCGGTCTTGGCCGAATCGTTGGGGCAGCCGTCGGCGCAATCGGGCGTGCCGTCGCTATCGCTGTCAACATAGGAGAGCACGAACGTTCCGCGATCCGAGAGCTGCTTGCCGCCGTGCACGAGCACGCGGTAGTCGACTCCAACGATCGAGGCGAAATTCACACGCGAGGAAAGCGTGTTCGCGCAGCCCGCCGAATCGTCGTTGTCCGCTTCGCACACCAGACTGCCGCAGGCGCCTGAGAAGACGCTGATGCGCGTGTCGAAGTTCGTCGCAGGGTCGCAGGTCGTCAACGCGATCGGGAATCCGGTTCCGGGGACCCAAAACCACACTCCGGGAGCTACGGTCGGGGCCGCGCAGCCGGGCAACGTGTCCTGAGTCGCGGCCAGGGTGCTCACGGTCGCGGGAGGCGATCCGCACGGGAAGAAGGCTGCATTCGCACAATCGTCGTGGTACGGCGGAGGCGTGTAGACCGTGGCCGTGTCGTAGACCGCGATGCTGTCAGGATTCGCCTGATGCACCGCGACCATCGACAGGAAGCCGGGATTGCGCGGATCGAAATAGAGATCCATACCGCCGGCGATGCTGCCGGCCGGAATGTTCTGGCCCTGGAACGTGCGACCGGTGGGGATCAGCGCGTTCGCGCCGACCGCCAGCTCGATCGCCTGCAGCGCGGGAGTCGAATTCTGCGCCCAGCCCCACAGCGTGTTGTTGGCGCTGTTCCACGCGATGCCGGCAAAGGCAGTCGGCGGCGATGTCGTCGGGTTCGCAAAGATCTTCACTGTAGTCGCGGTGCCGAGCACGGGATCGAGCACGAATTCCCAGACAGTCAGTCCGAAGTTGGCCGTGTAAAAGTGACCCGTGAGCGGATTGCGTGCGATGCAACGGCAATTGTTCGGCAAGCCACCCGGCAGGGGATTCGTCAGCACGTAGGCACGCGCAAACGTCAGTCCGCCGGAGATCGGGCTGTAGTCGTACTCGACGACGCGATTGCCTTCTTCGCCCCACCACATCTTGTTGGCGAATTCGTCGGACTCGCCATCGCGGTGACCGAAGAGACTCGACGCGATCGATGATTCGGGGAACTGGGCGAGCAGCGTTCCGTTGTAGTCGTACTTGTAGATGAAGCCGTTGTTGAGCGTCGAACTGCCGTCACCGCCGGTGACCCAGTAAGCGCCGAAGGCAGCTTCGACGCCGTACATGAAGGTGTTGGACGGCGTCGGCGGATTCTGGACATCAAGCGGACCTGCGATGAGTCCGCCCAGAAAGTTCGTGTTGGGCGGTGGCGCGACCAGCCGATCGAAGTCGAGCGTCGGACTCTCGTCGGTCGATTTCCTGAGGCTCTGAGCGTCGACGGTGCCGACCGCAAACGAGAGCAGTCCAAGGGCCAGAATTGAAGACTTGCGGAAAGACTTGGCGGTGAACATGGTGTTGAGGCGAGCACCTCTGCGGGGTGCTAGGAAGAATCGAAACCGCTTGGGAGCGCTTCTCCTGATTCTGCACCACAATCAAAAAAGGCGCTTGGATTCCGTGCTGACGTGCCGGCACAGGACCGCGGCTGTGACCCTTGCCGCCGCATGCAGGACCGGCCCGGCTCGATTACGAAGGAGTCTCCGACTTCGGCTCGCGCGGCCGCCGGGGGGCTGCAAGGGCCAGTCCGACCCCGCCCAGGATCGCGAGGGAGGCCATTGCCAGGCGCAAATTGAAGCTTTCTCCAAGCAAAAGGACGCCGCCCGAGGCAGCGAGGGCCGGAACGCTGAGCTGGACCACTGCGGCCCGCGTGACGTCAAGACCGCGCAAAGCCGCGTACCAGATGGCGTAGCCCACGCCAGACGTCAGCGCGCCCGACGCGCAGGCGTACGCGATCCCGCGCGCATCGAATTGGAACTGGTCGCGGAACAACACGCTCGCGACGAGCGCGAGCGGCGCAGCGCGAAAAAAATTCCCGGTCGTGGCGGACAGTGGGTTCGTCCCGCCGCGACCGAGCAGCGAATAGATGCCCCACGCGAGTCCTGCGCTCAGCATCAGGGCCGCGGCATGGATCGGCGGCGCGCTGATCCCTGGGAACACCAAGCCGACGAGTCCGCACACAGCCAGCGCGATTCCAGCGCTTTGGAGCGCGCTCGATCGCTCGCCGCGGTACCTGCCCCACAGGAGCATCGTCGTCTGCACGGCGCCGAACAAAAGCAGCGCACCACTGCCCGCGGAGAGCTGGGTGTACGCGAACGAGAAAGCCGCCGCGTACGCGAACAGCGCCGCGGCCGACGGCCAGTTCCCGCCGCGCAACGGATGCGTGCCGCGCAAGCCGAAGATCAGCGCGAGCGCCAGCGCCCCGGAAATCAGGCGCACACTCGTGAACGTCGCCGGATCGATCGCCGTCTCGCGCAAGGCCAGCCGACAGAGAATCGAGTTCGCTGCGAAGGCGAGCATCGCCAGCGAACTCAGCGTGAACAGGCGCAACGACGACACGTGGCCTGACGCGATGCGCGCTATTTCTTGCGCCCGCGCTGGCGCAAATACGCTTCCATGAAACCGTCGAGCTTGCCGTCGAGCACCGCCTGGATGTTGCCGACTTCGAAGTCGGTGCGGTGGTCCTTGACCATCTGGTACGGGTGCATCACGTAGGAGCGGATCTGGCTGCCGAACTTGATTTCGCCCTTGGCGTCGTAGAGCGCGGCCATCTCGGTATCGCGCTGGGCTTCGCGTAGCGCGACGAGTTTGCCCTTCAAGAGGTGCATGGCCATGTCGCGATTCTTGTGCTGACTGCGCTGGGATTGGCAGCGCACGACGAGACCCGTCGGCCTGTGCGTCAAGCGCACCGCGGATTCGGTCTTGTTGACGTGCTGACCACCCGCGCCGCCCGCGCGCATCGTGTCGACGTCGAGGTCAGCTTCGTTGATCACGATGTCGGCCTCGTCCTCGAGCTCGGGCGTAGCGCCGACGGACGCGAACGCGGTGTGGCGGCGCGCCTGACTGTCGAAGGGACTGATGCGCACCAGACGGTGCACGCCGGTTTCCGCCTTCAGGTAGCCGAATGCGTACGCGCCTTCGACACGCAAAGTTGCGGTGCGGATGCCGCCTTCGTCTTCGGCCGCGTGTTCGACTTCTTCGAGGCCGAAGCCCTTGGCCTCCGCCCAGCGAATGTACATGCGCAGCAGGATCCCGGCCCAGTCACAGGCATCGATGCCGCCGGCGCCGGCGGTGATCTGCAGGAACGCGTTGCGATGATCCTGGGGTCCGCCGAGCATCACCCGGAAGTCGAGGTCGGCCAGATCCTGTTCGACGGCTTTGGCCAGTTCGGCCAGATCGCCGCTCACAGCGTCCTCGTCGCCCTCGCGGCCCATGCTCACGAAGAGCGCCATCTCCTCGAGGTGTTTGGCGAGCTTGTCGATGGGCTCGACCACGCTGCGCGCGATTTTTTTCTCGGCGATCAGTTTCTGGCTCTTCGATTGGTCCGACCAGAAGTCAGGACCGTTCTCGAGCTCGGTGATCAGCGCCAGGCGTTTGTTCTTGTGGTGGTAGTCAAAGCCCCTCCCTGAGATGCTCGAGGCGGCTCAGGGAGGTCTCCACGATGGATTGGTATTCGTTGAGGGACGGCATTGGGGGCGCAGAGTCTATCGACCCTGCGTCCGACATCACGGTCGAACCACGAATTCCAAGCCGTCCGACAACGTCGAATTGTTCGGCGCCGCATACCCGTTGTCGCGGCCCCAGGCCTGCGCACAGATCGTCGAGCCCGGGACCATCAGGTAGGGCGCGGGCGTGCCACCGAGTGCGCCGACCGCGAATGCGTTCATATCGATCGAATAGACGCCCGAGCAATCGTTCGGCGGAGCATTGCCGCCCGAATTGAGAGGGATCGAACGCTTGAGCGGCGTGTTGACACAGCGCAGGCCGCCTTGGAACGCGACTGAGGTCGGCCCCGCGTTGGTGTAGAGATACAAGCCAGGCTTGTTGTTGATCACGTTGGACGCCGAGATCGTGAAGCCCGAACCAGCCGTGGCGCTCGCGACTCCGTTGGACCCGATCGCGGGCGTGCAGCCCAGACTGTTGACCTTGGCAGTGCAGTACGTGCTTCCACCACCAGGCGTGGGAATCGGAACAAAGATCGGGCCACCGACCAAGGCTCCGTGGTTGGCGTTGCCCGAGGCGTCGAGTCCATCGCCGTCGAGCCGATAGCTCGCGCTCAGATTCGGTGCGGACAGGATCTGCTGGTACATACCCGCTGCGATTTCCGGCTGCGTGCGAGCGACCGACCAGATCCGAACGTCCTCGAGCAGTCCGTTCCAGCGCTCGTTCGCGCTGCCGGGAGCCGTGTCGCCGGCGCCGATTCTCGCGATCGATCCCAGATCGATGATCGGGCCGGTCCCTACGGCCTGCGCAACCTGCGCTCCATTGATATAGAGCCGCGCGAAGGCGCCGTCGTAGGTGGCCGCAACGTGCGTCCACGAAACGA
>JAYUOR010000695.1:0-2701 GCA_043760765.1 Planctomycetota bacterium
CCAGGCCTGCGCCAAACTCGACCGCGCCGGCTTCGAAGTCACGCACGCGACCTGGAGCGAGCGGCCGACGCTGCTCGAAGGCGAGCAGGGCTTGCGAAACTGGATCCTGATGTTCGGCGCTGCGTGGCTCGAATGGGTGCCGACCCTCGAACGCGAGAAGTTCTTCGCGGCGGCGGAAGAACACGCTCGGCCGCGGCTGTTCCACAACGGAAGCTGGATCGCCGACTACAAGCGCTTGCGCGTGCGCGCCGGGCGGCCGGATTGACGCCAGGCCTGCGCCGGCCGAGCCCGCTCAGAGCGGCGGGACCGCCTTGCCAAGGAACATCAGGGCTCGCATCAGGTGGCTTTCGGAGGAGTTCGGCGATTCCATCGTAAGCGCGCTCACCGAGTCGAGTCGCTCGCGTAGCTGACGCTCTTTCGCAACGAGCCGCTCGAGCTCGCGGAGTCGCGCCGTCTGCATTCCGCCGGACTCCACGAAGGAAAGCACCCGCTCCAGCTCGCCGCGATCGAGCCAGACTCCGTGCGCTTGACAGCGGTCAAGGATAACGCCGGCACCCGAGGCGAAACTCTTGCGCATCATCAAGGACCTGCAGACCGGGCAAGGCAGGTAGGTCACCTTCGATTCAACCAGCTGCACGGCCGTCGGCTGATCGCCCCAGGCCGACTGAGCGGCACGATCGGATTCGCTCGCCCGCGCACAGAGTTCTAGCAGCGAGTTAGGGGAGATCCACAGGCCAGCGCAATTCCTGCATTCGATCAGCGAAAGTCGAATCAGCGATCGTTGACGCAGACCTCCCTTGCAACGCGGACAACAGCTCGTCTCCGGCAGCGCGATCAATGCTTGCGGCGAGATCTTGAGACCACACTCCAGGCAGAATCCGGCGCGTGACGGCAGGCGCGCCCAGCACGATGGACAGACCGCGGAGATGCCGCGTTCTTCGAGCGCGATCTCCGCTCCGCAGTAGGCGCAACTTCTCGACTCGGCCTGCAGGTTCGCGCCGCAGCTGCCGCAGCGCAGCTGCGTCGGCGAGCGCACGGCGTGGAACTCGACGGCGAAACGTTGGCCGCACTCGCAGCGCACGAATTGCCCTCCGGCCAAGAACGATACGTCGTATTGGCGCCCGCAGGCTGAACAGGAATTGAGTGTGCGTATTTCCAAGAGTTCAGCCCGCAGTGAGTCTGGAATGATATCCGTGCAGTGTCCGGCCGGCGCGCGGTGCCTGCATTGCTCACGCACAAGCCCACTCCAAGGGCAACCTGAACGAGGCGGAGCGCCGCTCGCTATGAATGGAGCAGCGGAATCAGCGGGTATTTGGCGCCCAACACGCGCGTCGCCTCCACACCGAACCACGATTGGATCAGCGTCGCGTAGACGCTGCGGAAATCCGTGGTGTGAATCAGGTCGCCGTCGTCGAGATTCGTGAGCGAGGAGTGTTTTCCGTAGAGACCGCCCTTGACCGCTTCGCCCGCGACGAACATCGGACCGGCGACGCCGTGGTCGGTTCCGCCGGATCCGTTTTCCTTCACGCGCCGGCCGAATTCGCTGAAGGCCACGACCAGTGTGTTTTTGCCGGCTTCCGTACCCGCGATGTCCGCCAGAAACGTCGGCAGCGAAACATCCAGGCGCCGCATCAGTGCGTCGTGGCGATTCTTCTGATCGGAGTGCGTGTCGAAGCCCGAGAGCTCGACCGAGAACACGCGCGATCCGACCTGGCCCACCGCAAGCGCGGCGACATCGCGCAATGCCTGGGCCAATTCGTCGCCGTCGTACTCGGTCTTCGTGCGGTAGCGCACGGCGGCGCGCCGAATCGCTTCGCTCGACGCCTGGCCGTCGCGCAACACCTTGCGCAAGTACTCCAGATTGTTGGCCGGTTCGCGCTCCACTTCCTTCTCGCCGTGCTCGCAGATCTCGCCGCCTTTCTCGAGCGCCGCGCGCTGGCTCTCGTCGCCGGCCCACTTGTATCCGGTCGGCGTCGCGAACGAGGCGGCGGGATGGGTCAATGAATACAGCGAGTACGGGACATTCTTGCCAATGTGTACGACCAGGTTGGGATCGCGATTGTCGGGCCAGGCTGCGTTGACGAGCTTGCCGATCCAGCCTTCGCCCGCCGCGCGGCCGCGCAGGTCTGCGGTGTGCCAGACCTCGTAGCTCTTGAAGTGCGAGCGAATTGGAGTGGGATATCCCGCGCCTTCGACCAACGCCAGTTTGCCGGCGTCGAAGAGAGCGCGCGTGCGCGTCAACGCCGGGTGCAAGCCCCGGTAGTTGTCGAGCTTGAGCAAGTCTTTTTCCGGCGCACGCGTCGCGCGCCGCGCGCTGTTGTAGCCGTCGTCGCCGAAGGGCACGACCATCGAAAGCCCGTCGTTGCCGCCTGAAAACTGCAGCAGGACGAGTGTGCGCGGCACGTCGCTCGCGAACACAGGTGAGGCCGACAGTTTCACGGCGCCCTCGGCGCGCGCCGAGATCAGCGACATTCCGGCGAGAGCACCGGCGCCACACAGAAGTTGCCTTCGATCGAGATTCATGGCTGTGGGCTCCGCGCTAGTTCAATTGCACTTCGCTTGGGATCGAGGAAGGCCAGTTGCTCGAAAAAAAGGCCTACGGCGAAGCGACGTTGCGCGAACTTGGCCACCTGATCCTGAGTCTTCCCGAAGCGCAATTGAACTAGCGCGGAGCCCACAGCCATGAATCTCGATCGAAGGC
>JAYUOR010000696.1:0-2699 GCA_043760765.1 Planctomycetota bacterium
AGGAACTCGGCGTGCTGCGCGCGCTCGGCGCCACACGATCGCAGATCGCGGGCATGGTGCTGCTCGAAGCACTGGTGGTCGGCGCTACGGCCGGCATGCTCGGGCTGTGCCTCGGCAGCGCGCTGTCGCCTGTGATCGTGCGCGCGTTGCGCGTCGTCTCCGGCCTGCCGCTGCCTTACCCCGGTCTGTCATGGCAGCACATGTGGGCCGCAGCGGGAGCGATCGCGGTCGCGATCGTCGCCGTCCTCTACCCGCTGCTCTGCATGATTCGCGCGCGGCCCTCCGAAGCGGTGCGTTCGGGCTGAATTTGGTGCGCGCGAGGAGCTGAACGCGGCTCCTCGGGCGCCGGTAGGCCCTTGCCAGCCCATAGTGGCCTGGATAGAGTCTGCCGCCCACAAGCGGGGATGTAGCTCAATTGGTTAGAGCGCCGGCCTGTCACGCCGGAGGTTGCGGGTTCAAGTCCCGTCATCCTCGCCATTATTCGGTGCCAAGCACCCTCCCAACCTGTTGCGTCGGCTCAACGGCGCTGTGAGCGGTTCGGCTGCGTCGAGGTCCAGCGGAAACGGCGCTGTGCAAGAATCGGCGGCACCAGGTCGGAAAGGTGCCACGCGCCCGGACTGCAACTACCCAATGCCCCCCGAACTGCCGCCGCCGACGATCGTCCAGGATGCCCGCGGGCTGGCCCGCCTGCTCGAGGACCTTGCTTCCCAGACCGAAATCGCGGTCGACACCGAGGCCGACTCGTTCTTCAACTACCGCGAGAAAGTCTGCCTGATCCAGGTCACGGTCGAGGACCGCGACTACCTGCTCGATCCGCTGGCGGGTTTCGATCTCGCGCCCTTCGGAGAAATCCTGGCAGACCCGACCAAGGAAAAGATCTTTCACGACGGCGAATACGACGTCTTGATCATGAAGCGGAACTTCGGCTTCCGTTTTCAGAGCCTGTTCGACACGCGCGTCGCCGCCGCGGCGCTGGGCGAAGCGCAGCCTGGATTGGCGAGCGTGCTCAAGTCGCGCTTCGACGTCGAACTCGACAAGTCCATGCAGCTTTCGAACTGGAGTGCGCGTCCGCTTTCGCCCAAGCAAATCGCCTACGCGCGACTCGACACGCGCTTCCTGATCCCGCTCGCACGCGTGCAAAAAAAAGAACTCGAGAGCGCGAAGCGCCGGCGCATCGTCGAAGGCGAATGCCGCAGGCTCGAACAATTGGTGCCCCAGGACAACGCTTTCGAGCCCGATGAATACACGCGCATCCCAGGCGCGCGTTCGTTGACCGGCGAGGCACTGCAAGCCCTGCGCGAACTGTTCATCCTGCGCGATCGGCTCGCGCGCGAAAGCGATCTGCCGCCGTTCAAAGTGATCCACAACGATGTGCTGGTCGCCTTGGCGACGATGGCATCATCGCGGCCCGGCGAGCGCGCGGATTTCCAGGGCCTTTCGCCGCGCCAGGCGAGTCGCTACGGAGCGGACATTCAGGCCGCGCTGCTGCGCGCGCGCCAGTTGGGTCCGGTCGTGCGCGCGCCGCAACTTCCGTCCAAGGACGGGACCGGTGAACTCGACGAACAGGAATACGAACTGCACGAGCGGCTCAAGGAATGGCGCCGTGGCCGAGCCGTGACGGAAGGCTTTGACGCGAGCCTCGTGCTCAACCGGCACGTACTCTTGCGCCTGGCCAAGCAAAAGCCCCGCCGCGTGCAGGAGCTCGTGAACATCGAGGGGTTGCTCGATTGGCAAGCGCTAGAAATGGGCTCGGAGCTGGTCTCGCTGATCGACAGAAGCCTGAAAGAATTTCTGGTCCAGGCGCCGCGTTCGCGCAGGCGCAGCAGCTACCGAAGCTGAGTCGAGCCTCAAGATCCCACCCTGATGGGCTCGATACCTGGGCACGATGCGCGTGCCCGTCTGGCTGCTCCTGGGAGTACCGCTCGTCGCTCTGGGAGCCTGTTCCCACGAAGCATCCGAAGCTCCCCGTCGGGCGCAGGTCGTCAGGATCACGCCGCTCAAGGATTGGTCCTCGCTGGCTGCGCACACGAGTGACGATGGCGTCCATTCGAAGCCCGGCACGCCCGGCATATCGGCCGGCGAATCGAAGGCGCGCAAGGGATCCGATGTCGTCGCCCCGCGACAGCACTCGCTCTACACGCGGCTTCCAAAGGATGCCCTGCTCGTCGTTCACGTCGCCGATGTCAGTCTGTTGCCCGACTTGTTCGAAGCGAGCGAGTTGGGGCGCCTGTACAGCCAGCCCGAATCGCAGGGCGCTGCGCAGCAGGCGCTCACGCTGATCCAGGCGCGCGTTGGCGATCTGCGCTCGCGCGCGGTCGAGTTCGACGCGCTGATGGACAGTCTGCCCAGTTTGGGGGGCGAAGCGGCCATTTCACTTTCGGGCCTGACTGCGGAATCGCTCGCAGCTTCGCCTTCGGCGCGCCTCTGGGTCGTCACCGTCGTCTACGCCGCCGGAGACGAAGCCGATCTCGTCGCAAAGGCCCTGGGCCCGCTGCTCGCTCGGTTCGCCGCAGGGCATGAATGGTCGCTGGTGGAAAAATCGGTACCCGCCTGGGGCTACGAAATCAGTGCCGGCACGTTCGTGGTGGATCTGGAGCGGCACGGCGACGTGTTCGAGCTTCGGTTCGGCGGCCGCGCGGCCGTGGCCCGCGAACTAGCGGCCTTGCGAAAACGTGACGAGGGTAATTCGTTCTACAATT
>JAYUOR010000697.1:0-6852 GCA_043760765.1 Planctomycetota bacterium
GCCGGACGCGAACGCCATGTGGTTTGCCTGACTCCCGGGTGGCCTCGGACAGCCCCGTTCGGATCGAGCCTCACGCAAGGATTGGACTTGCGGGTAAGGGCCACAGCACCGACAGCTGCGATCTGGACCTCAGACTCTGGTCGTGTGGACTTAGAAATCCGAGACGCTCCTGCAGTCCTGACCCTGTATCGCGCGGCGGGGAGACCGGCACTGCGCCACCCACGCACTGCCGCATCAAGGCCCGCGCGATGAGCAAAGACCAAGTGAAGCGAGGCACGGAATCTGGCGCCAACGGGTAACTTGATTGCGATGATCCTGTTCTTCGCGTCACTCCTGATGATTGTGCAGGCGGCGCAAGCCACCGGCGCGGCCCCGCCTCAAGCAAAACCGCCGCGCGCCGTCGAGTACACGCTCACGATCGCCCGCGAGAAAATGGCCGTCGCACCACGCAAGCGACGCGGAATTTCGATCAACGGTTCTATTCCCGGACCGACGCTTTTTTTTCGCGAAGGTGACCACGTGCGCGTGAACGTCGTGAACCAACTCGACGACGAAGAGGCCTCGATCCACTGGCACGGACTGCTCTTGCCGAACGCGATGGACGGCGTGCCGTATTTGACGACGAAGCGCATCGAGCCGCACGCCGCACACGTCTTCGAATTCGACCTGCGGCAGAACGGCACGTACTGGTATCACTCGCACACCGGGCTGCAGGAACAAGAAGGCGTGTACGGAGCGATCGTGATCGAGCCGCGCGAGGGAATGCCAGCGCTGCACGCGGAGCTCGGCGTCGAGCGCGAGTCCGTGGCCGTGCTCTCGGATTGGACCGACGAATCGCCGCGCGAAGTGATGCGCACTCTAATGCGAGGCTCGGACTGGTACTCGATCAAGAAAGGCAATGCACAGACGCCGTTCGACGCCTGGAAGCGCGGCAAACTCGGGGAGTATTTCGCCCGCGAAGCGCGCCGCATGCCGGCGATGGACATTTCGGACGTCGCCTACGACGCATTCCTCGTCAACGGCCTCGCCGAGGCACGCGCGCCCGAAGCGGCGGCTGGCGAGCGCGTGCTCGTGCGCGTGGTCAACGCCTCGGCGTCGACCTACTTTCACATCACCCATGCCGGCGGCCCGATCACGATTGTCGCCGCCGACGGTCAGCGTGTGCAGCCCGTCGAAGTGCGACGATTGCTGATCGGTATCGCCGAAACGTATGACGTGATCGTGTCGATGCCCGCTTCAGGCGAAGCCGTTGAGCTGCGCGCGACCGCGCACGACGGCACGGCTCACACCGCGCTCGTCCTCGGCCGCCTCGATGCGCCGGTATTGCGCGCCTCGGATCCGCCTCCGCCGGAACGGTACGGCATGAACGAGATGCTGCGTGCGGGACTTTCCAGCGTCAGCGAAGTGAAAGCGCTCGCCACCGCGACCGAGGAACGGCCCTTCGCGCCCTATGCGCTGCTCTGCACGCGCGAGCCTTCGAGCATCGCACTCGCAGCAAAAACGCGCGGCGTGCGCGCGATCACGATGCGCCTGACCGGCGACATGGAACGCTACCGCTGGAGCATCGACGGCATGACGCTCACGGAAGCACCGCCCGTGCGCATCAGGAGCGGCGAGGTCGTGCGCATCGAGTTCGTCAACGACACGATGATGCATCACCCGATGCACTTGCACGGGCACTTCTTCCGCGTCGTGACGGCTGCCGGCGAGTTCAGTCCCGTCAAGCACACCGTCGACGTGCCGCCAATGGGCCGGCGCACGATCGAGTTCGTCGCTGACGAAGAGCCCGGCGACTGGTTCCTGCACTGCCACATCCTTTATCACATGGACGCGGGCATGGCGCGCGTCGTCAGCTACTTGGAACTTGGGCCGGAGCACCAGCCGGTGCTTGACCCCGCCATGATCGCGCCGTCGTACCTTTTCCTGGACGCCGCGTTCCTTTCGAACATGACCCAGGGCCACGCCATGCTGATGAGCGGGCGCAACGATTTTTTCACGCGCTGGCATAGCGGCTATGGAAACGACGGCAACGCCGAGCTGAGCGAGGTCGACCTCGGCCTGTCGCACTACTACGATCCGAATCTGTCCGCGCTCGCCGGATATCGCTTCACGACCAAGCAGCACGCCGAGGATCGCCTTTTCGCCGGCGCGCGCTATCGCCTGCCCTACCTCGTGTACGCGACGTTCAGCGCCGACTCCGAGGCCGACCTGCGCTTCGAACTCGAAAAGTCGTTGCGCCTGAGTGCACGCTGGTCGCTCGAGGGCCGCGTCGAGTACGACACCAATACTTACACCGACTGGAGACTCGGCACGACCTGGACCGTGACCAAACAGGTCGGCGCCATTGCCCAGTACGATTCCGAACACGGCCTTGGGGTCGGCGTGACTGTCAGGCTATGAGTGGCCGAGGAACTCCATGAAGAAACTGAATCAACTGCTTGTGGCAACATCGCTCGTGCTCTGCTTCGCGGCTTGCACAAGCACTCCCAAGGCCGGCCCGGTGCGCCCCTATCCGTTCAAGACTTGTCTCGTCACGGACAACGCGCTCGGCTCGATGGGCGATCCGATCACGAAGATCTACGAAGGGCGTGAACTCAAGTTCTGTTGCGCTCCCTGTGTCGCGGAGTTCGAAGCGAATCCGGCTGCGTTCCTGTCCAAACTGAAGGACTGACGTCGCGACGCGTCCAGCGCCTTGGGCCTTCAGACCGGCTTGAAATAGACGCAGTACACTGCGATCGCGATCAGGCAAAGCGCGACGAGCGAGTACATGCGCGCGAGCAATGGGCTGCGGAAAGCCAGGCCGGAAAGCGCGGAAAGGCCGAACCAGCAGACGAGCTTGATGATCAGCCAGAGTGGGAAGCCGACATTCAACTTGGCCTGCAGACCGAAGCCCGCCACGAGCATCAGCAGGCTAGCAATACCCGTGTACATCATCAGCCGGCGCTTGAGCTCCGGCTTTGGGGCGATGAAGGCCTGAAAGGTGAAAGCCACGAGCACAAAGGCCGAGAGGACGTGAGCGACGGAGTAGATGAGCGGGTTCATGTGCGGCTGATTTGGCCAGATTCGGGCTTCGGTTCCTAGCTTTCCCTCAGCGTTGGGGTGCAAAGCCAAGCGCCACCCCCACGCACGTCGCCTGTGGGCGTCCTACGCACAGTGTCCGCGGGCTCTACGCATTGGGCGCGGCTCTGGCGTAGGCGCGGGCGCCTACGCTCAGGGTGTCCATTCGGGGTAATCAGTGCTTTGGTCTTGGGCCCACTGGCCAGAGTCAAGCCATGAGAATCACAAGCCAGGTCGCGTGCCTGTTGCTCTCATCCGTCCTCGCTGCGTGCCAGCCGGCCCAAGGCGACGAATCGTCCTGGGGTTCAGGGGTTGCTTCGACGCAAGTCGTCGAAGAGATCGAAGTGCCGCCGCCGCCGTTCAGCGAAGGCATCTTCCCCTGCTCGGATTGCCACGACCCCTCGATCGCCACGAACACGCGGCGCCGCACGCTCAAGACGGCGCACCAGGAAATCGACTTGAAGCACGACGTGGAGCACCGCTGGTGCCTGGACTGCCACTCAGCGGTGGACCACGACAAGTTGCACCTCGCCAGCGGCGAACTGATCGACTTCACCGAGTCGTACAAACTCTGCGGTCAGTGCCACGGCGACAAGTACCGCGACTGGCGCGCGGGTGTGCACGGCCGGCGCAGCGGCTCGTGGGACGGACACAAGACTTATCTCTTGTGCGTCAATTGCCACAACGCGCACGCACCGGCATTTCAGCCGCTTCAACCGAAACCGGCACCCATTCGTCCGCACGGAGGTTCGCTGTGAGCGAGATCGAAGTCGACCCTGAAACCGACAGTTCACGTCGTGAGTTCCTGTGCGCCGTGGCCACCTGCGCTGCCGCGATCGCGGGCAGTTGCAGCGAGATCACGCACACGCCGTTTTTCCAGAAGCGATTCCGCGAGCTGACCGAGGGCGAGCGCGGCGAGATCCTCGCCAATCTGATGAAGGAGCAGAGCGAGCGCTTCGGCAAGGCGATCACGATCGGCGACAAGCCCGCGCAGGAAGGCGTGCTGTTCGGCTACGCGCTCGACATCTCGCGTTGCATCGGCTGCCGGCGCTGCGTGTACGCATGTGTCGAGGAGAACAACCAGAGCCGCGATCCGCAGATCCACTGGATTCGCGTGCTGGAGATGGAGAAGGAGAAGGGCATCGACTTCGCCCACGCCGACGCCTACTACGACGCTGAAACCGTGCCGCGCCCTGGGCATTTCTATCTGCCGGTGGCTTGTCAGCAGTGCGAGAACCCCTCCTGCGTCAAGAGCTGCCCGGTCGGCGCCACGTGGAAGGAACCCGACGGCATCGTCGTGATCGACTACGACTGGTGCATCGGCTGCCGCTGCTGCATGTCGGCCTGTCCCTACGGCGCGCGCCATTTCAATTGGAGCGATCCGACCGTGCCGGCGGAATCGGTGAACACCAACACGCACTATCTTGGAAATCGTCCGCGCATGAAAGGCGTGGTCGAGAAGTGCACGTTCTGTATCCAGCGCGTGCGTGACGGCCGCTATCCGGCCTGCGTCGAAGTTTGTCCGGTCGGCGCGCGCAAGTTCGGCAACCTGCTCGATCCGTCGAGCGAGGTGCGCTACGTGCTCGAACACAAGCGCGTGTTCGTGCTTAAGAACGAGCTCAACACGCGTCCGAAATTCTTCTACTTCTACGGCCTGTGAAATTGGGTACCACCCCGTGAACAGCATCAGGCTCTTCGTACGTTTCGCCTTCGACAGCGCGCGCATCATCACCAGGGGCAACTGGCTCTATTGGACCTGGGTCGTGACCCTGCTCGCGGTGATCGCCGCCGGGGCTGCCGCTTGGGTTCACCAGTCGAGCGCGGGTCTGATCACGACCAACATGCGCGACCAGGTCTCGTGGGCGTTCTACATCGGCAACTTCACGTTCCTGGTCGGCGTGGCGGCGGCGGCGGTGTTGCTGGTGATTCCGGCCTACGTCTACAACTGGGGTCCGATCAAGGAAGTCGTGATCCTGGGCGAGTTGCTCGCGATTTCGTCGATCGCCATGTGCGGCCTGTTCGTCACGGCCGACGTCGGTCATCCCGAGCGGCTGTGGCACCTGATCCCCGGGCTTGGGCATTTGAACGTGCCGCGCTCGATCCTGGCCTGGGACGTGCTCGTGCTGAACCTCTACGGCGGGCTGAACCTGGTGATCGTCACGTACCTGTTGTGCTCGTTGCACGCGGGCCGAAGCCCCGACAAGAAACTCTTCCTGCCGCTCGTGCTGCTCTCGATCCCCGCGGCGATCTCGATCCACACGGTGACCGCGTTCCTCTACAACGGCATGCCGGCGCGGCCGTTCTGGAACACGTCGATTCTCGTGCCGCGTTTCCTGGCTTCGGCGTTCTGCTCGGGGCCGGCGGTGTTGATCGTGTTGATGCAGATCTTGCGACGTTTCTCGCGCTTTGAGATCAAGAGCGAAGCGATCTGGAAAGTGGCCGAGTTGATGAGCTATGCGATGGGGCTCAACCTGCTGCTGCTGGGCGCCGAAGTGTTCAAGGAGTACTACTCCAACACCGAGCACCTGATCCACATGCGCTACATGTTCACCGGTGTCGGCGGGCACACCGCGATCGTGCCGTGGATGTGGTTATCGGTGTTTGCTTCGATCGCGGCGTTCCTGCTCTTCCTGGTGCCCGCGACGCGCCGCAATCCCTGGACGCTCAATATTGGATGCGCCTTGATCTGGGGCGGCGTGTACCTCGAGAAGGGTATGGGCCTGGTGATCCCGGGCATGACGCCCGACACGCTCGGCGAAATCTACGAGTACTTCCCGTCGCGCAACGAGCTGATGATCGCCGCCGGCATCTTCTCCGTCGGGTTCCTGCTCTTCACGCTGATGGTGAAGGTCGCGACGCCAATCATGCTCGGCGAATTCCAACGCCCGGGCACGAAAGTGGCGCATTGATTCGTGCCCGGTGATTCGCCGGCGTTTATTACACAGCCGGTGCCGTTCGGGCACTGGCCATGAAATTGTTCTTCGTTGCCAGCCATCTGCTTCGCCAGTTGCGGACGAAATGGGAGCAAGGCAGCGTAGGTGCATGGCGCATTTGGGGCAATCCGCATAGCATCGTCCCCTCCTGGCGGTATTTCCGGCCGTCTGGTTCCCACCCCTCTGTTGGAGAAGTCCCATGCTCGGAGCTCGCGCTGCGTTGTGTCTTGTTCTCTTGTCCGTTCCGGCTTTCGCCACGGACTGGAACGTGCATCCCGGTAGCAGCATCCAAGCTGCGATCAACCTGGCGCAGAACGGGGATCACGTGTACGTGTGGCCCGGGACGTACGTCGGCGTGATCGACTTCCATGGGAAGCAGCTCGAGGTCATCGGGATCGGCGGCGCAGCGGTGACGACGCTCGATGCGCACACGGCGTTGTTGCCGGCCGTGCAGATGGTCTCGGGAGAAACGCTCGCGACGAAGCTGAAGGGCTTCACGATCAAGCCGAACAATGCAGGGCAGGTTTCGGCGGGAGCGGGAGTGCGCGTGGATCAGAGCTCGGGGGTGATTCAAGACTGCGTGATCACGGGCGCGACGGGAACGACTGGCGTCGCGATCTGGGGTACGAACGCGTCGATGGAAGTGCGAGGGACGACGTTCAGCAACATGACTGCGGAACCGATCGTCAACGTGTCGGGCGGGACGTTTCTCTTTCAGGGATGCACAACGGTGAACGTTGGCAATCTTGGCTACCCGAAGCTCACCATTCCGGCGTCGCAGTCGATCACGATTGATTCGTGCCTGTTCACTGGGGGGAATGGAGTCGTCGATCTCCATACAGCCGGTGCGACTTCGATCACG
>JAYUOR010000698.1:0-2693 GCA_043760765.1 Planctomycetota bacterium
TGGTCAAGCACTGGCGCAACGGCGGCCTCTCGATCCAGGGCGAGTACCTCGACGGCAAGCGCGAGGGCCGCTGGGTTTCACGACTGCAGAGCGGCGAAGTCGATCCCGAGGTCTCGGGCGTGTATCACGCCGGTCAAAAGATCGGCGACTGAGCAAGCGTCACGCAGGCCGCGAGGAACACTACTCTGTGAAGGTGACGCTGCGATTCGTTCGAAGCTGCTGCTGTGCATTGGCGTTGGGACTGACCCTCCACAACGCCGGCGCGTGCTCGAAATCGGAGCCCGAACCGAGGGCCGGATCGCCGCGGACTCGCGAGCCGGGCTTAGCGGTGATTCCCGCTGCGCAGCCTGTGCGCGTCGGAGATCCCAGCCTGCCGCCGCGCCGCGCGGTCGCGGGTATCGCCGGCTTCCAGAGTTCGTCGCGCATCATCTTCGAGCGCGAGCCCGACAGGCCGCACACGTTGGCAGCAACATTCCTTTTTCCCCAGCGCGCGCGCCTGTGCCTTTCGCTCGAGCAGGACAAGCGGCTCGAGCGCGTGATCCTCTACCGCGCGGGCGCGCGCGGGTTTTCAATCGATCAGAGCGTTGCGACCTCGAAGGAAATCGTCGGAGAAGAGCTCAAGCGTCTGTTCCTGCAAACCGAACTGCGACGCGCCTTGTTCCTGTGGCCTGACGGATTCGCTTGGAGCGGCGAGGGGCGCGTGCGCTCCGCGGACCTTGGCGCGCAGGGCCGATTCGTCTTGCAACTTGGCCCGGACGGACGGCCGCTCTCCATGGCCTCGTTCGATGCAGCCGGAAATCGAGCTGAATTGCTGGACGCCATCGCCTGGAAACAGAAGGGCGCACGCTTCTTCCCCAGTCACTTCACGCTGAACGTCGGCGGCGAGTCGATCTGGAGCGAGGAGGTGCTCGAGTTCGAGACGGCGCTCGACTACGTCGATTCCTTTTTCCTGCCGCCCGATCGGCGCGCCGAGGATGTGTTCGCGGGAACGGCCCCAGCGGCCCCAGCGATCGAGGCGATCGACCTGCCTGCGATGTGGGAGTTGCGGGTGGCGCTGACGAACGAAAACGCCGCAAGCCTTGCCGGCGCCCGAACCGCCGCGCAGGCGGCGCGAACAAACTGGCACGAACGCGCAGTCGCCGTGCTCGATCAGACGATCCTCGAACTCGACCGCCAGGGGCTGGTGACGGCCTTTCTGCTCTACTCACCTGATAACGGAACTGCGCCGGCGGAGGGCTGGAAGCTGAGACCGGAGCGTCCAGCATGGTCGATGGCACTCAGCTCGTTTGGGGCGCTTGACAAGGCCGCCATCGAGTCCATGACAGCACGCCTGCCGGCGGCCGATCGCCTGGCGGAATTCGAATTGCACCTCGTCGAAAAAGGCAATGGCGCGGAGACGGCAGTGCTCGTTTCCGCGCGCTCCCTGCGCTGAAGGGTGTCCACCTCAGGACACGCTGGCCACCCCCAAGGACGCCTGCGCGAGGCCCAAGCGCCAATTTCAACACCCTGGTATGGCTGGAAGCGCCTACGATAGGTTTCAACGGGTTCGGCACCCGTTTTGCTAGATGGAAGTCTCGGCTAGGCGTTCTCCAGTTTGATTGACCCGCGTACTCCTGAGGATTCCCATGCGTCGCTTCCAACTCTTCACCTGCCTCGCGCTCGCTATGGCCGGCCTCGTGGCGCTCGCGCCCCTAGGCAGCGCTCAACGGCCGAAGCCTTCGCAAGGGTCATCCTCGGGCGGCGGCCAGCCCAGCTCGGGTGGCGGTGGATCCTCGCGCCCTTCAGCACCTTCTCCGCGACCGTCGGCGCCCTCGCCTTCGCCGCGCCCGTCCTCCGCGCCGAGCGCACCGCGGCCGAGTGCTCCTGCCCCGCGCCCCTCGACGAGTGCACCCACGAGTCGGCCCGCTCCGACCTACGACGCGCCGCGTTCTACGAGCAGTGCGCCGACGCGGTCGAGTCCGTCGAGCGTGCCGAGCAACCCGACTCCCTCTCGCGAGGCTCGCCCGAGCAGCAGTCCGTCGCGGTCGAGCGCGCCTGTGGACAGCGGCTCGAGTTCCTCGAACGGCGTCCGTTACCTGCCGCGCGTCGAAGACAGCCCCTCGACACCGTCGGCACCTGGGGCGAACGAGGGATCTTCCGGCGCGTCGAGATTCCCGCGCTCTGCGGGTACGCGACCCGCCAGCGGAAGCAATGAGTTGCCGACGATCGAGCCGGCGCAGCCGCGGCGCGGTTTCCCAAAACTGCTCGGTTCGACCAGCGGCGAAGCATCGGGCATGGGCCCATCGGCCGCGCGCATGTCGCGTGCTCCCGGGGTCAGCGATCTGGCCCCGGCGCCCGCACGTGTCAGTCCGGATGCCGCGCGCCCGGGCTCGAGCTCGGAAACCGTGCAGACCCCGCCCATGCCGGCGGTGGACACGGGCGGACTCGCCGCTCGCTATCGCCGCGCAGCAGCAGGCCGGAGCAAGGATATCGGCATGGACTCTGTGGGTCCGGCGACCGGGCGCTTGACTCGCGACGATCCTTCGCGCCCGGCACATCCTCGCGCGCGGGCAGGCAATGAGCTCGCCGATCCCGCCAAGTCCGTCGGGCCCAGGGATCCGTCGAATCGGCTCGCCAACGAACGCACCAACGCGACTCGGCCGAATTCAATCGAGCCCAAGCCCTCGACACTTCGCGAGCGCGCGTTCGCCGAC
>JAYUOR010000699.1:0-2688 GCA_043760765.1 Planctomycetota bacterium
TCGACGTTTCGGGCCGCACGCAGTTCGAACGCTTTCTCGGCGGCAAGGCAATCCTGCGCGACGACATCGCGGGAGCGAGCCGGATTGAATTGCCCTGCGAGCAGGGCTCCATCTATCACTACGCCCGTGGCGACGACTTCGGGTTCTTCGCGGTCGATGCCGACGGCAGTCCGCAGGTGCTGGTCGAGTGCACGACTCCGCTTGGAGGCATCGATCCGTTCGTGACGACGATCGCGGTTGCGCCGGCGGGGGACGCGATCCTGCTCGCGACGCAGCCGTTCGCAGGCGGCGATCTCCTCGAAGTCGAACTTTCGGGCGCGGTCCGAAATCGCACATCAGCCATTCCGGCCCAATTGTTCAGCGGCGATGGGCTGGCGCTTGGGGGCAGTTGGGCGATCGCGGTCTCCGCCACCTCCGCGTTGCGCTTCACGCGCGGCACGCCTGGAGATGCCAACACGGTGCCCTTTGCGGCGGCGCAAGATCCCGTCTGGTTCGAGGGCGGAGTCGTGCTGAGTAGGAACGGTCAGTTTGCCTGCTTCCTTGCGGGCGAACAGGTCACAGAGGCGTATCCGTTCATCGTGTCGCCCGCGGGCTTGGCTCAGCGAGCGAGCGACGTACCGACCTGGGTCGCCGGCGTCGGGTTCCTTCCATCCAGGGAGGGTGGTCCGTGGCTCGCCGTATCGGACGATGCTGCTCTAGTCGCGTGGAAGACCGTCGAGCCCTATATGGGCCACTACACCTCGAAGGAAGTCCAACTCGCGCGGGTCACTCCGCTGGGAGCGCAACCTGCCGTGCATCTGACGCAGAACGCTTGGTTCGAGTCCTACATCGACGAGGTCGGACAGTTCGCCTTTTCATCCGCCGGAGACTTTGTCTTTTCGGCGGGCGATCCGGCGGGAACCGGTATCGGATCGCTGACGCGGATGGACGTGTTCCAGGCCAGCCTGCCGGCCGGAATCCCCGTACCCAGTTTGCGAAACCTCTCGCTTTCCTCTGGCGAGAGCACACCGCCGTTTCTGACCTATCCACGACTCGATCCGCAGCGCACCGCCCTGATGCCGAGCGGAGTCGTGCTGATCGACGACCTCGTGCAGGGCGAGCACAGGCTGCTCGAAGTGCGCATGAACCACGATGGAGCGGATGAAGTGCAGGACGAACTCGGCTCGGTCGGTCTGTGGGAGCAAGCCGGTGACCAGCTGATCCTGGTCCTCGATTCCGTCGAGGAGCCGGAGGATCGCGGCGTTCACGGTCTGTCGAACACTTTGAATTCGTCGCCTGAGATGCTGGCGCAGTTGAGCGCTTTCGCGCAGCTCAAATCTCATGCGACGAGCAGCGGCGGCCACTTCGCTTTCGTCAGTTCGGACCCTATCGGCGATCAGCTGTGGCGGGTGGATGTGCCGAGCGGCGACGCCGAACGGTTCGGCCAGGGCCGCAGCAGCTTCACGGGGGCGCTGGCCTTGCACTTCGATGGGGCCGTCCTCGTCGCGCAAAGGACCCCGCGCGGGATCACGCGAATCCTCTTCTGGCGCGCCGATGGATCGAGCTCCATCCAATGGACGACTGCGCAAGCCGCGTGCGTACTGCCCTGAAGATACTGCGCAGTGGCGCTATGCTCGCGCAATGACGATCGGCGAGCGGCTCACAGTCCAAGGCGTTGCATGAGCGGCCTCAGCTGGCGCACGGCGGGTGAGTCCCACGGCCGCGGACTTGTCTCGATCCTCGAGGGTTTTCCGGCGGGCATCGAGCTCGACCTCGCGCGCATCGACGCGGAGCTCGCGCGGCGCCAGGGCGGTTACGGCCGCGGCGGCCGGATGAAGATCGAGCACGACCACGCGGAAGTTCTCTCCGGTTTGCGCGCCGGCCGCACGCTCGGCTCGCCGATCGCGCTCTTGATCGAGAATCGCGACGCGACGATCGAGCGCCTGCCGGTGCCGACCAATCCGCGGCCAGGCCACGCCGATCTCGCGGGCTGTCAAAAACTCGGGGTACGCGATCCACGCGCCGTGCTCGAGCGCGCCAGCGCCCGCGAAACCGCCGCGCGCGTCGCGCTCGGCGCGATCGCGCGACAGTTGATCGAGGGCTTCGGTGTCGAAGTTTTCGCGCATGTCGTAGAACTCGGCGGAATCGCTGCGCGCGAGGCGGCCTTCGAACAGGCCGGCGCCGCCCGCCGCGAACTGCGGGAAGCAAGTCCGTTTTTCGGCCTCGATCCCGCGGTTGAAAGCGCCTGGCGCGAGCGCGTCGATCGGGCCCGCGAAGCCGGCGACTCGCTCGGCGGAATCTTCGAAGTGCGCGCTCTTGGTCTGCCGCCGGGACTGGGAAGTTATCACTCCGGGCCGCAGCGCCTGACCGCGCGCCTCGGCGCGGCCTTTTTTTCGATCCCTGCTATCAAGGGCGTCGAATTCGGCCTGGGCTTCGAGAGCGCCAGACGACCGGGATCCGATGTGCACGATCCGATCGTGCGCGCTCCGGAAGGCGCGAATTTCGGCCGCTTTGCCAGGGCCTCGAACCGCGCGGGCGGGCTCGAGGGCGGTATGACCACCGGCGAGCCCCTGGTCGCGCGCGTGGCCATGAAGCCGATCCCGACCCTGCGCATGGGCATGGAGACCGTTGACTTCGCGACCGGCGAAGCGCTGCGCGCGACCTACCAGCGCTCCGACGTCACTTCCGTCCCGGCCTGCAGCGTGGTGG
>JAYUOR010000700.1:0-6806 GCA_043760765.1 Planctomycetota bacterium
TGCTTGCAATCCCGATGCAACCGCGATGATCGTGAATTCGCCAGCGTGGTTTGCGCGTAGGATCCAGCGCCCGGCAGAGTCGCAGCTCGCCTCGTCGACGCTTGCGGGGCCCTGCCGCGAGCCAGGAACGGACTCGAACAAGCCTACGCGCAGGCTGCCAGGATTTCTGTCGTATGGATCGGCAGGCGCCGCCCATTCGGAGGGAACGATCACGCGACCCGTGACGATGGCTGCGGTGGTCAAGACGATTTCAAAGCTGTACACCGAGTTCTTCCCCGCTGCATCGGGAACGGCGCTGTCGAACGCGGCGCGCGTTTCCGTGCGCAAGCTCAACGGATGCTCGGCCGAAAGCAGCAATTCGCTGGGTTGAGTCGACTGCAGCCAGCGCTCGGCAAGCGCGGTCACGTCCAGCTCGAAGGTGCCGTCGTGCGCCGCGAGCGTTTCGGACTCTCCGGGGATCACGTAGGGCCCAAGGAACTTGGCCGTGACTCGCGTCTGCTCCAGGCTGCCTGTCGGCCCTCCGCTCACCCGACCGCGCACGAGCCGGCGCGGCTTGAGAGCGGACTCTGCGGCTGCAGCAGCCTGCGGTGTTGGCACCCCCAATGCAGTCCGAGCTTCCGCGGCTTGAGCTGAGGGCAAGGCTGCGGGCTGAGCAGGCTGCGTCAATAGGCTCAGCGCCAGTTCACCGGCAGTCGCCGCCGCGGGCACCGGCAACTCGGGCCGCGGCCAGAGTATCCAAGCGAACGAAGCAAGCACGATCGCCGCAACTCCCACTGCAAACCACTTCGTCGCCAAGACAATTCCTCCCAGTGCGATGACTCCAGCCGATCCCGCGGCTGCCGTGGAGATCCCAACAGGCTGGGTCCACTGCAGGAACGCCACGCTCCAAGCCGCACGTCCGCCGGACTGGCGATCGAGACCTTGGCGAAGTTGTTCGATCGCCGCGTCGAGCCGCGATTGCGCAACCCGCGCGCTCAAGCCGAGTCGCCGACCTGCTTCGGTCACACTCAGACCTTCGAACCAGTGCGCCAACACCAGCGATCGGTGTGGTTCTTCCAGTTCGAGCACCTGTTCGACTAGCGCACGATGCAACTGCGCACGTTCGACAAAATCCGCGGGCCCGAGCTGTTCACGCGGCACGAATGCCGCGGCTTCCCTGTCCTTGAGCCGCTGTTCTTTGCGCCGCATCGATTGCGCCGCACTGCGCACCGCCGCCGCCAGCCAGCCGCGCAGGTTCTTGCGCTCGCGCGGCGGCGTGCGCAGCGCATAGGCCCAGACTTCCTGCGCCACGTCGTCGGCCGCGCCGGGATCGCGCACGAGGCGCGCGGCAAGCGCGCGCACCCAGCCCGCATTAGCCAGCAGCTCGTCGATACGGATCGGAGCGGAATCCATCGACATGTACAGGGCCGCCCAGGCCTCAAACCTACCAGAGTTCTTGAAGAACCCGGCTTGGCGGCACGAACCCGGTCGGGGATACGGTAGCAGGTTCGACTTGCGCCCCTCGATCACGACCGCTGCGTGAGTCGGCGTGCGGTCGAGATGCCGAAGTCGAACCTGGTACCGTATCTCTCAGCGCGCGGTTTGAAGTGCGGATGCGGCGGGGCCGCGCTCGCGCCGGCGGATCAGCAGATAAGCGACGAGCAGTACGAGCGCGAAAACGGCGAAGAACGGAACGAGCACGCTCGCAAGCGACAGCCCAGTCGACCCGACCGCCTCCGCCGTGGAAACGACCGGATTGGCAATGCCGCCGGTCGTCCAGGTCGAGACTCCGCGCGCGATCGCGGTCGGGATCTGGACCAGCGCGGCTCCCCCACCGCCAACGACCGCGGCAAGACTCCAGCGCAGCATCGGATCGAGATCGCCGAGCACCGCCGCGCTCAGCAGGAAACCGGCGACGATCGCCGCCGGTGTCGCCAGAACATCGAGCGCGTGATCGAGCCACGGAATCGCGTAGGCGCACAACTCGATCAGGGTCGCGAGCGACAACACGACCAGCGCCGGCGTCGAAGCCAGCCACTGGAATCCCTCGCTCAAAGGAAGCAACCCTGCGCGCGCTGCGATGGCGGCGATCAGGGCCGGGATGAAGATCCGAAAACCGGTCGCGGCGGCGAGGCCGACGGCCACGAAGAGGCTTTGAAGCAGGTGGGCGGTATCCATGGATGTGGGGCGCGGTTGCGCGTGCGCGATCCCGAAATTCTTTGAAATGGAGCCTGCCCACCTTAGTATCAAGGTGATATCATTCCGATACCGCTCCAGTCCCGGCCGGCGAGCGGCGGCCAACCCAAGGTCACCTTATATATGGATACCCAGACTCAGACTTCCCGCCCTGAGGTCCCTTTCCAGGCCATGTCCGGCTGGCCGATGCTGCCCGCCATTTTGGCGCTAGGCATCGTCCCGATCGTGCTGGTCGCCACGAAGACTGTCGAACCGCTGCCCTTCTTCGCCCCCTTGTCCGGGGTCTGCGCCGTAGTGGCCGTGGTCTTGATGTTCGGCTTCTTCATCGTCAATCCGAATCAAGCAAGCGTGCTGGTCCTTTTCGGTCGCTACCGCGGAACGGAGCGCCGCGACGGTCTGCACTGGACGAACCCCTTCACGATCCGCAGCAAGGTCTCGCTCAAGGCCCACAACCTCAACGGGCAAAAGATCAAGGTCAACGACCTGCTCGGCAACCCGATCGAGATTGCCGCGGTCGTCGTCTGGCAGGTGCGCGACACCGGCCGCGCCAAGTTCGACGTCGAGAACTTCGAGGAGTACGTCGCCGTGCAGAGCGAGGCCGCGCTGCGACAACTCGCCAGCGGACATCCCTACGACGACGGCCAGCACGCCACGGTCAAGACGACGCTGCGCGGCAGCAGCGCTGAAGTCGCGCGCGAGCTGGCCATCGCGCTGGAACAGCGCCTCGAACGCGCCGGCGTCGAAGTGCTCGAAGCGCGCCTCTCGCACCTGGCCTATGCCGCGGAAATTGCCTCGGCCATGTTGCAACGCCAGCAAGCCAGCGCCGTGATCGCCGCGCGCCAGATGATCGTCGAAGGTGCCGTCGGCATGGTCGAGATGGCCTTGAGCGAGCTGTCGAAGAAGAACGTCGTCGTGCTCGACGACGAACGCAAGGCGCAGCTCGTCGGCAACTTGCTGGTCGTGCTTTGCGCCCACGAAAATCCGCAGCCCGTGCTCAACACCGGCAGTCTCTACACCTGAGCCGCGCGATGTCGAAGGAGCCCGACAAACCGCCCGATCTTGAAGCCAATTCGGGCAGCGAGAGTGCCGGCAGGAAAGCTTTCCTGCTGCGCCTCTCGCCCGAGGTTTTCGAGGCCCTGCGCAGCTGGTCCGCCCAGGAACTGCGCAGCTTGAACGGGCATATCGAGTACGTCTTGCGCCAGGCGCTCGAGGAACGCAAGCGCGCGGGGCGGCGCAGGTAGGACCAGTACCGCGGTACCGAATCGATTACTTTCCCACCCACCTTTTCGCCATGCACTTACGCCGGGGCGCGCGTGCATGGCGAGAAGGTAGGGTGGGGAAATACCTGGCTCGGTATCCGCTACGGCCAGATCACAAAGGTCTGCGCGTCGGTCAGGCTCGAGTTGAACGGTGCGGGAAAACCGGGATCGCGGCTCCAGTACTGAGCCCAGACCGTGCAGCCGGCGACCAGCGCGGGGTTGACGCCACTCGCAATCCAGGCGTTGAAGTCGAACGAGAACGTGCCGCTGCAATCGACACCGGCGATCGAACCGCCGGAGTTCTGGCCTGGGGTGCGCTTCACCGGCTGGAGCAGGCAGAGCGTGCCGCCACCAAATGGGGCGGCATTCGGACCGGCGATGGAGAAAAGCAACATGCCAGCCTTATGATTGAGGACTTGTTGAGCCTCCAACAGGAAGGCCTGCGTCCCTGAGGCCATCGGAATTCCCAGTGTACTCATCGCCGGCACACAGCCTTGCGAGTTGACCTTCGCAACGCAATATCCCGCGGGCGCACCACATCGTCGATGGAACACATCGGAGTTCAAGTTCGTGTCGCCAGGAACGAGGTTGCTGCCGACACTGTGGAACACGAGCTCAACCGCGTCCCTTGACATCGAAAGGAAATAGGAATCGCCGTTCGACTCGAGGCCATTTGCGTTCACGCTGATACGCTCAAGTTGTCGTGTCACGCGGTCGTGCATGAAGACGTCCCATGCGCCGTTGTTGTCCCCAGGCACGAGATTGGTCGCCATGCTCATGAAACCAACGAATCGACCATCCGGCGATATGGAAGGACTCGTACTCCAGTCGTTACCCTGGGCCAACGTCGAACTGACGCTTACACGGTCCGTCATGCCCGTGCCGATATTGCGAACGAAAATGTCGATTTTCGAATTGGTGTCTCCTGAAACCAAGTTCGAGGCTGCGCTCATGAACGCAATCATCTGACCATCTTCAGAGCAAACCGGCTGGCTGGAGCCGCCGTTGCTCAGTTGCCCATTGAGCCCCCGACTCACAACACTTGTCACTCCAAGTAGGCGGTCGCGCAAGTAAATGTCCATGAAAGCCGGTACATAGCCTGAGATCAGATTTGTTGCGCCGCTCGGAAAAACAACGAATCTGCCGCCACGAGAAATGTCGGCGCCAGCTATGTTGCCCGAGTCGTTGTTGCCGACCGTACCTGTCGAGGTGATGCTTACGAGCTCCGTGGTCCCGGCGACCAGGTCACGAACGAAAACGTCGTTCCGGTTGTTATTGTCGCCAGGAAAGAGCATGGCCCCCAAACTCACGAAGACGACGTACCTGCCATCCCCACTGATGCGCGGCTGGGCAACGGAACCACCCTCGACTCCAGTCGAACTGACGCTCACCATCCGAGTCAGGCCGAGAACGCGATCGCGAACGAAAGCGTTCTCGTCAGTGCCCTGTCCTGGCAACATGTTGGTTGCCCGGCTGTGAAATGCCACCATTCGTCCATCTTCGGAAAGGTCCGCAGGCATCTCCGATGGCAAGTTGCCCGACCCGCCCTGGTATGTAAGGCTGATCAATTCCAGCGAACCGCTTGCAGTATCGACTAGATAAATATCATTGGTTCCGGCGTTGTTGTCGGCCGGCAGCAGAGCGGCCGACGTTGTGAAGGTCACGAATCGTCCATATGCCGCAATCCCGCCATTGTACCCATATGCAATTTCTTGCCCGTTCGCATCTAGGCTGACGCGGTTGGTCAGGCAGGCCTGAGCAGGCGCCGCATTTTCGAGGGCACACATCAAGATGCAGCAAGTCTTGGCGCCGGCGAACCCGAGCGTCCAAATTCTTTGACGAGTCGTCACAAATCACCTCTTTTTCTAGCACTCGGGTCACAGCCATGAGAACTCGATACGCGGCCCGCTGAGGATCCGTCCGCAGGCGGGCCGACTTGCTTCCAATCACTTACGGGCAAGCGACCGTCCCGCATTTGAGTGTTCCGCTAACCGTACAGGTACCGCCCGAGCCAGAGTCGGACACCGTGTAGGAAAAACCGCAGGATGACCCGCACGGAACCGGATCGTTGCTGGTTTGCAAGAAGCATGGACCGAATGAACACGCGCCAAGGCAGTTGTACGCGACACTGTTGCCGCACTCGCTCCCCGACACGGTTGTGCAAGAACAGCCGTTGTTGTCGTAGTCAAGAGTCACCGCGAAGTTGCACTGGCCCGCACACGCTCCTGCGGTAGGGCGGCACTGACCGTTGGTAGTCACCACTGTGACTCGGATCCCGATCGAACCACACAGACCACCCACTGTGCAAAATCCGGAACCTGGCGTGATCGAGACCGTGCCAGTGCACGATGCGTTGCAGGGGAAGTAGGGCTGTTGTGCCGTCGGCGCGGCAGTGGCACCGAGAAGCATGCAGGCACCGATGGCAACGACGCCCGAAATCCTCCGAATAGATCTGTTCATCTGTCCACCTCACTTGACGCCGCTTCAGGGCGTCGTAGATGTCGGCTCAAGGGTAGCATCGAGACGGCGAACCGACGATCCGCCCCGAAGGTGCTCTGGTGTTCACGGCATTCGCAGCGACGATGCATGTCAAAGGCTCGCGATGTAGGCTTCGATTGCGTGATCTCGACGTGATGCGATGCCAGCCATTTCCGTGAGGATTGCGTCCAGGGTGGGCCATTCTGACGAGTCGACCGTGTACGAAACTGTCCACGCGCCGTGCCTCCACTTTTCCAAGATCACGAGCTGCCCATGGCGCTCCCTGACTCCGGCCAGGCCCAGCTCAATGAAGGGACACGCTTCGTAGCCGTGCTGGTCCCAGATTCCTTCCTCCGCCTCGACGAGCAAGTCGAAGGCCAGTGCTGCGACCGGCTCAAGCTCGGCGTTTGCTTCGTCCACTTTGCATTGGATGTGCTGCAGAATTATCGGCCCGAGTTCCTTGCCCGTCGGATTCAGCTCTGGCCCACGGAGGTCCTTGGGCCAACCCTTGTCACGGAAGCGATGGACCCATTCCTCGTGTTGCTTCTGAAGGCCATCGCGAATTTGTGTCCGAATGAGCGGCTCGATGTCCGCCCAGGGAGGACAGTCCGCCGGGGAACAGGGTTCAGCGAGTGAAGCGAGTTGCTCGTTGGTGAGCTTCTCCCTGACGAATGGCCACTTCTCTCCAAGACACTCCTCAAGAACGTCGATTCTCGTTCGCTCGCGCTGAGCAAGCGCGATTGACGCACTAGCCGCGGTCACCGGTGGTTCTTTCGCCTCGATGCCTCGGCGCATGCCATAGACAACGAGCCCGATGAGAAGCGAAGCGGCGACGACCAACGCCACATTCCGCGCGACGTTCATGACGCCTCCTGTGCCTTTCTGGTTTCTGAG
>JAYUOR010000701.1:0-2681 GCA_043760765.1 Planctomycetota bacterium
CATCGGGCCATCGATTTCCTTCAAGATCGCGGGGCGCACTCGCACCGTCAGGTCTCGAGGATGAACACCGATGACGCCGAGATCGAATGCGGCGTGGTGGATCTTGCACAGTGACATGCCGTTCGAAACTACGGGCTCTCCGCCCGCACTGTCTGGCAGAATGTGAGCTGCGTCGAGAAGATTGCGATGGCGTAGTCGGCACATCGAGCATTGCGCGCGATAGGCGTCAATCACGCGCTCGCGAAAGCCTCGCTGGTGCAATCTCTGATTCACGAGCCTCGTGGCGTATTCGCGCCGTGCGCCCTCATTCCCAATGCTCGCTCGTCCGAGCGGTCCCGTGACCGAGGCACCGCCGAGCTCGGTCTGAGCGGTGTCTGCTTGCACCCAAAACCTCAATTGATCGGGCTCGTCACCGATGACAAATACGGGCGACACAACCAGATAGCGGGCTTCCACGACTGCGTGCAGGTAGACGAGTGGAACTCGCAACTCATACAGCCTGCGCAATCCAATATTGTCGCGATGGAGAGGGTCCAGGCCTCGATAGCTGTAGGACAACCGGTCGCCATGAAACTGATCGTCGTAGGTGGTACCAGCGCTCGTGCGGATGCTCAGCGGCAGTTCGCAAGCGGCGGGCTTGAAGATCCCCTGCTGGCTGACGAGTGGAACTCGGCGGCCTTCCCACTGAAATCCCTGAGATAGAAGCGCCCAGTCGAGGACATCACCCTGAACCTCGACTTGTTCCGCAAGCCATTGAAAGGCGGCCGTTCGAACGCGAATGTCGGGCTGCATGGGGCCTTTGAATGGTACGTTCGTTCGACAGCAAGGGGTACGAACCCAACGTCGACTCCGTCTCGTTCGCCTCAAACTTCTAGAAAAACTAGGACACCGCGTAGTCGGGCCGGCCACATGCAGACAAGATCAAGCTGACATGCGAAGCCCCATGCGGCTCGCTGAGACTGCGAGGTGCATTCCTAGAGCGCCAGCAACCCCGGCGTTTCCAGCAGCTTCTTCAAGTACACCAGGAACCTCGCGCCATCCGCACCATCCGCAAGCCGGTGGTCCACCGAGCACGAGAGGTTCATGTACTGACGCACTTCGATTCGATCGCCCTGCGGCGTCTCGACCACGCCGGGCTTCTTCATCAAGCGATGCACGCCGAGGATCGCGACGTCCGGGAAATTGATGATCGGCGTGGCCATGATGCCGCCGATATTTCCTGCGTTCGTGATCGAGAATGTCGAGCCCTTCAACTCATCGGGCTTGACCTTGCCTTGGCGTGTCCGCTCGGCAAGTTCCGCAAGCTCAGCGGCGATCTGCAAAATGCTCTTCGACTGAACCTCCTTGAGCACCGGCACGATCAAGCCCTGCTCCGTGTCCATCGCGATGCCAAGGTTCACGTAGCCAAAGCGCACGATCTCCCCCGCCGCTTCGTCGAGGTGCGCGTTGAGCATCGGGTACTTCGCGAGCGCAAGCGCGGTGGCCTTCATGATGAAAGGCATGTACGTCACTTTGACGCCGCTGCCTTCCGTGAAGGCCTTGGCTTGCTCGCGCAGTTTCACCAGGTCGGTGACGTCGACTTCCTCGACGACCGTGAAGTGCGCGGCGGTGAATTTGGAGCGCACCATCGCTTCGGAAATCTTGCGGCGCACTCCGCGGAACGGGATGCGAGTTTCGCGTTCGCCAGGAGCGAAACTGATCGGCGCGGCGGGAGCGCGCGGAGCGCTCGGTGCAGTGGAAACGGCGGGCTTCGCGACGGCGGGCGCGGACTCGCGCGCTTTCGCGAAGGCTTCGACGTCGGCGCGACGGACCACGCCGTTGCGGCCGGAGCCGGCGACTTCGCTCAACGACAAGCCGAGCTCGCGCGCGACACGGCGAGCGCTCGGCACGGCCAGCACGCGACTGTCGTCGGCGCGAATTGAGGCGGGCTTCGCGGCGGGAGCGGCGCCGACGGTGACGAGTTCGCGGGCCGGGGCGGCGACTGCAGCGACCGTGGCGACTGCGGCGGCGGGCGCGACGACGGCGGGAGCACTCGCGGGAGCGCCGGCGGTTTCGAGCACGAACAGCACCGAACCAACGGGCACGACGTCACCGGCCTTCGCGCCAAACGACACGATCTTGCCGGCCATCGGCGCTGGGATTTCGACGGTCGCTTTGTCGGTCATGACTTCGAGCACCGATTGATGCTCCTTCACCGTCGCGCCAACTTCGACGAGCCACTTGACGATCTCGCCCTCGGCGATTCCTTCGCCAATGTCGGGCAGCTTGAATTCCAAGCGTCCGCCGGCGCCGACCTTCGAGGGGCCGTGACCTGCGGGTGCAGGTGCGGGAGCGGGCGCGGCTGCAGCTTGGGGCTTAACGGCGGGAGCAGGCGCAGGCGCGGCGGCAGCTTTCGCGGCAGGCGCGGGAGCTGCTGCGGCGGGCGCGTGTTGCGCGGGCTTCGCGGGAGCACTCGCTCCGGCGGCGGTTTCGAGCACGAACAGCACCGAGCCGACAGGCACGACATCGCCGGCCTTGGCGTTGATCGCGGTGATTTTGCCGGCGGCAGGCGCGGGGATTTCTACCGTCGCCTTGTCGGTCATCACTTCGACGACGGCCTGGTGCTCTTTCACCGTGGCGCCGACTTCAACCAGCCACTTGACGATCTCGCCCTCGGCAACACCTTCGCCAATGTCGGGCAA
>JAYUOR010000702.1:0-6789 GCA_043760765.1 Planctomycetota bacterium
CGCCGTGTTCGACCGCGTCGAAGGGACTGCCGGTGGCGACCAGCGCGCGGCCTTCGCTCCAGCGCAGAGCGTCCGCAGGTGAACACTCGGCCTTCGACGTCGGATTGGAGAGCGGGAAAATCACCGGTCGGCGATTGTGGCGCGCCATCGCGCGCACGCAGGCTTCGTCGAAGAATCCCGGCGTCGCGGACGTGCCGACCAGGATTGTCGGCCGCGCGTTTTCAATGGTCTCGAGCAGGCTGACGTGCTTGGTATCGCGGATTTTCCAGTCGCCGAGCAGCGCGCTGTCGCAGGCAAACGAAGCCTTGAATCCCTCGAGGTCCGCGCGCCCGCGGTGCACCAGGCCCGAGCGATCGACCATCAACACGCGCCGATGGGCCTCGGCCTTGGACATGCCCTCGTCGCTCAACGCCGTGACGAAAAGGTGCGCGATGCCCTGGGCCGAAGCGCCGGCTCCGCCGAAGAGCAGTCGCTGATCGCTCAACTTGCCACCGGCGGCGCGCAGGCTCGAGAGCACTCCGGCGACCGTCACCGCCGCCGTGCCCTGGATGTCGTCGTTGAACGATGTGATGCGCTCGCGGAAGCGCTCGAGCTGGGTCAGCGCGTTCTCCTTGAGAAAGTCCTCCCATTGCAGCACCGCGCCGGGAAAGACCTGTCCGACCGCGGCGACGAACTCGTCGACGAAGGATTGATACTCGACGCCGCGCACGCGCCGCCGACGCATGCCGATGTACATCGGATCGAGCAGCAGTTCCTCGTTGTCCGTGCCGACATCGAGCATCACCGGAATCGTCGACTCCGGCGGCAGTCCAGCGCACAGCGTGTAGAGCGCGAGTTTTCAGATCGGAATGCCCATGCCGCCGATGCCCTGGTCGCCCAGGCCAAGGATCCTCTCGCCGTCGGTGACGACTATGATCGAAGGCGAACGCACGGGATAGCTGCGCAGCATCTCCGCGATGCGCCCACGCTGATTCCAATCGATGAAGACCCCGCGCGCCTGGCGATAGATGTGCGAAAAGCGCTGACAGGCCAGGCCGACCGTCGGCGTGTAGAGGATCGGCATCATCTCGTCGAGGTGTTCCTGCGCGAGCCGATAGAAGAGCACTTCATTGCGATCCTGCAGCGAAGCCAGGTGCACGTAGCGCGCCAGCGGCTCCGGGTTCGAGACGTTGTTCTCGTAGGAGCGCGCCAATTGCTCGGCCATCGAAGACACGTTCGGGGGCAGAAGGCCGTTCAGGCCTAGCGCGTCGCGTTCCTCGCGCGGAAAGCCCGTGCCCTTGTTGGTCATCGGATCCAGCAGCAGTTCGCGTCCGCGGCGTTTTACCGCCAGGTAGGCCTGGCCCGTCTTCGCGTCGAGTCGTCGTTCAGTATTCATCGTTCGATCCGCGGATCGGGCCGGGACTCTAGCGATGCGGGTCATGCCTTTCGGCATCCGAAGCGTTTCTCAGCGTTTCAATCGAAACGGCGCGGGGCGACCCGTTGGCCGCCCCGCGCTTTCGATTCATTCTCCGCCGCATCTGCGGCGTGCTTTCAGGGCGTGAACTGCGCCGAGATCACGTTCGACAGGTTCGAGCCCTGAGCGCACGGGCCGACCGGATCGCGGTACCAGGATTGGAAGTTCCAGATGAAACCCGGGAAGATCCAACCCGGCGCGCCGAAGTTTCCAAAGCAGTAGGCGACGAGGCCCGGTCCGTAGCTGAAGGATCCCGTGGCGCCGGAGTTCTTCGGAGTGAAGCGGAAGATCTGCGGTGTCAGGCAGCGGATGCCATCCCTGAACGGAATCCCGCCGCCGACCGTCTTGCTCATCATCATCAGGCCGATGCGGTTCAGCGGCATCTGATTCGTGGTCAAGACCAGGTTGTCGGCTGCGACGCTTGTCGTTCCGGTCGGAGTCATGATCGCGCCGACTCCAGTCGAGTTCCGGCAGCCGCCCGGGGGGTAGAAGTTTGCGCAGGGAGCGACCGCGGGGGCCGCGCAGAAGCAGAAGGCGCGCGTCAAGAGTTCGCATTCGTCGGGGATGCCGTTGGAGTTGATGTCCCACGAGAACCCGAAGGCGATGTCGATCGCGTCGTCGACGCCGTTGCCGTTGCAGTCGTTGAGCGGCCCCACGAGGATGCTCAGCGCGTCGAGATCGTCCGAGACCACGCCGGGGACGGCGCGCATCGTCATCAGGCCCAGGTTCTCCGCGGCGATGTAGATGCCCGGGTTCGGATTCGGGTTGCCGAAGAGCGGCGTCGTCAGGATGTCGCCTTCGCAGATCGGGAGGCCGAAGATGCTGTCGGGCCGGCCGATCAGGTTCGAGCCGCGGCGCACGCTGAAGAGCAGCATGTCGGTTGCTCCGCCCATCCAGTCGTTGGGAACCAGGGAGGGCTGATAGCCGGGCGTGCCGTTCTCGCGCACGATCAGCGCATCGAGGTCATCGAGCACGCCGGTCAGGTTCAGGCCGAGCAGGAAGGCCGGCGCGTAAACCACCGGAGGGCCGCCGGGCGTCGCGGAGTACAGGACATCGCCGCCGAAGACGCCGTGGGCCTGGGCCGAGCCAGTGTTGAAGATGCCGGTCAGCGGATCGACGAAATTGTCGTCGAGCGAGAAGTACACGCCCGACGGCGGGAAAGGCGATCCCGTGGTGTTGATCGCCAGCGCGTCAAGGTTGTCGCCCGGGTTGGCGGTCGTCGTGGGTTCATTCAGCCCCAGGCCGCGGTAGTTGGCGCCCGAGCCCGAGACCAGGCCGTTGCCGTCGACGACCGCGACGTTGCCGGTGAAGGTCGCGGCGAAGGGCGCCAGCGGGCCGACTCCGAGGCCCAGGTCGATGTAGATGTCCGCGGCGGAGTCACCGAAGGCGGCTTCGCTCAAGACGTCCGGGAAGGCCGCTGAGAAGAGGCCCATCGCACGACGATCGACCGAGAAGGCGAGGGTGTTGTTCAACGGAGCACCGGGCCCCGTCAGCGGCTCGTTGCCGTAGGAAAGCGCGTCGACTTCGACGATGCACGGCGTGCCGCCCGGGTGGCCGGCGCAGGGCGCGTGCCCCCACAGACCAAGACCCGGTCCTGGTGCGAACCCGGCATTGATCGCCATGTTCGGGGTCGGCAGCGGCCCGAACGCCGGCACTCCGCCCACGGGGGTGAGTGCGTCACCCTCGGTAATCGGGAAGCCGTAGTTGCTGCTGGGCAGGCCAACGGTTCCGCCCTGCCAATCGACCGAGAAAGTGATTCTCTGCTGGGCAAAGCTGGAGTGGAAGTTCGCGGCGAGGAGCGTGACGCCGAAGACGAGTCCGGCACGAAGGGTGGTATTGCGCGTGATCATTGTGGTGAGGGCTTGTTCGAAGTTCAGGTGGGCTGGGTGGGGGGAGTCGCCCGTCCGGTTCCGGACGATCCGAGCTCCCAGGCACACCTGAGTGAGGGCAAGCCCCGGGCGCGCGACAGGAATCTAGAGGATTTCTGAAAACCTGCCTGGGAATCACGGCGGCCCCAGGGGCCCCTGCCTCACTTCGCGGCGGCGAGCTGCGCCCAGTGCTCGGCGAGGAAGCGTTGGATCTCCAGCGCGGCGATCCGGTGGCCAACCGGGTTGGGGTGCATGTCACCCTTCTCGATCAGCAGGCCGAGCGGATCCTCGCGCTCGTATCGCGGCAGCAGATCGAGGACAAAGAAGCCATTCCTTCGGCCTTCTTCGGCGACCTGAGTGTGCTGGGCGCGAAAGGGGTACTCGCTCCACGGATCGGGCGAGAACATCGGAAAGATCGCCAGCACCACGGGGACCTTGCGCTTGCTCGACAAGTCCGCGATGCGCGCGAAGGCGGCTTCGACGCTCTTCCACGAGGGCTCGGACGGCGCGTACAGCGAGCGAAAGAAGCTGCCGCCGCCGAGTTCGCGCACCTTGCGGCCTTGGCTGCGCTGCGCGAGGAAGCGCAACGTAGCGCTGTGCTGCCACCAGCGCGGCGGCACGAAGTAGCGCTGCAACGGTTGATCGGGTTCGAACCAGGGGTCATTCATGCAGTAGCACAAGAGCACCAGATCCGGCTGCAACGCGAGCCACTTGCCCGCGAAGGCCGCTGCTTCGTCCTGGGACGAATAACCCGAGACTCCGGTGTTCAGGATCTCGATGCGGCGCTGGCCGAGCGGCTCGGTGGCAAGTTGCTGCTCGAGCACCGCGCAAAAGTCCTCGTCCTGGGCAACGCGATATCCAAAGGTCACCGAATCCCCGATCGCGAGCACGCGGAACAGGCCCGGAGTCTCGCGCGGCAACGGCTCGTCGTCCCGCATGCCCAGCGAGTTCGTCTTGACATGGGTGCCGATCGAATCCTGATCGAGCAGCGGCGCGAGCTCGTAGGCCAGTCCCGGCGTCTGCGAACGGCGGTGAATCATTCCATACCAGCCACCGCGCGCGTCGGGATCGATGGTCTTGATACGCATGAACTCGATCGGCCGCACGAAGCGGAAATAGAGTTCGGTACACAGGAGCGCCGCGCACAGACCGGCGAAGACGAGCGCGAGCTTCTTTGCCGTTGAGATCTTTCGCGTCACGCCGCGAGCTTCGCGTGTGCGCGCGCCGCAGGCAAGCCCGAGCTTGAAGCACGCGACGCGAGCAGCTCGAATAGGACGCGCAAAATCGTGCGCGTGCGGCTACCGTTCCGACATGTTTCGCCACCAGGCATGCCTCCTCGCCACGATTGCGCTTTGCGCGGCCTGTCGCTCCACGCGCGACTCCGGCGCGCTCGACCGCCACTTCCAGGGTCCTGTGTGGATCGGAGCGCTCGAGCAGCAATCCCGGCAGCCAGGGCAATGGGCGCCGACGGCCGCGCTCGTTCTGGCTTTGCCGATCGCGGCCTTCGACGATCACGAACTCAGCGACGACGCCGCCGATCACGGGGTCACCGCCGACACGCACACGGGCGATGTCCTTTCGCTCGCTTTGGGGGGAGGCGCGCTGGCCTGGGGCGGCATGAACTGGGCCAACGGCGATCAGGGCGCCTCTTTCGAGGTCGCCGCAGAGAGCCTTGTGGTCACGGCAGCCGCGACTCAGTCGCTCAAGCGCATCACGCATCGCCATCGGCCGGGTGGCAGCGCAAGTCACTCATCGTTTCCTTCAGGGCACACGTCGTTCGCCTTCGCCGGCGCTACGTTCCTCGCGCGCGAAATCGAAGCACAGACCGGCAGCATGCTCGGATACGGCCTGTACGTTCCCGCAGCTGTCGTGGCGCTCAATCGCGTCGAGAACGAACGCCACTGGCCCTCCGACGTGATCGTCGGCGCCGCGCTGGGTATCTTCGTGACGAACTGGATCTACAACGCGCACTTCCCGGAAGAGAAGTCGCAGCGGCCGACGATCTTCAAGACGCGTCCCAAACTCGCCTGGGGCTTCGGCCCGACCCTGCTCGACGATCAGTTCGCGCTCGAGCTCACGTTCGCGTTTTGAGTCACTCGCTGTGGCGCAACAGCGCGACGAGCTTCATCGGCTTGCCCTTCGAGTAGTTGAAACCGTCGACGATGGCGAGTTCGCGCAATGCCTTGGCGCCCGCGCGCCCCTCGAGCACACTCGTCTTCGCCTCTGGAATCACGAGCAATCCGTCCTTCGTTTCCGCCAGCCACGCATCGATGGCCGCGGCATCCGGCAGATGTTGGATCGGCGCCGGGCCCCAGTAGAAATTCAGACTCGGTTCCTCGAAGGAATACGTCGCCAGCGGCGCCGAACCAAAGCCGGCTGCGCGAATCGCAGTGACCATGCGCGGCGAGATCTTCAGACCTTCGACGCGCGGCAAGACGAAGCCGCCGAGCACCAGCCAGACCGCCACGGATCCCGCGATCGCAGCGATCGCCGCGTGACGCCAACGCCTCTTCACGTGAAAGGCAATCGCGATCGCGCCCTGCGCGAGGAGCACGGCGCCGAGCAAAAGCACCGGTCCACGCAACGCTGCTGCTTCCGGCCGCAGCGAAAGCACGATCACGGCTGTGACTTCGAGCGCGAGTATGACTCCGAAAATCCCCGCGCCGCGCGCCAGCCAGCGCAGTTCTCGCGGATCAAGCGCACCGCGTTCAGCCGCATCGATCACCGCCGCAACCGTGAGCGCCAGCGCGGGCAGCATGGGCATGACGTAGTGCGCGAGCTTGGTGGCGACGAGCGTCATCAGACAGAACGGCGCGAGGCTCCAGCCCAAGAGCAGGGCCCGCTGCTTCGCGTCGCCGATCCTCCCGCTCCACAGCGCCAGCAGCGCCGCCGGAAGCTGCAGAATCCAGGGCGCGAAGCCCAGCGCGATCACCGGCAGGTAGAAAAACAGTCCCAGCCAATAGTTGCCGCCGTGACCTTCCATCGGCTGCAACATCCGGCCGCCGACGTGCTTGCCCAGGCCGCGCGCCGCGAACTCGCCGCCGGTCGCATTGTTGGCTGGGATCGCCCAGGCCAGGAAGACGAGCACGCTCAGGACCACCGCGATCCCAAGTCGCGCGGAGAATCCTGGCGCGAAGGCCGACTTGCCACGCAGGAACCACAGCGCGGTGAAGATCGAGAGCATCGGCACGGCGAGTCCGACCGGTCCTTTGGTCAGTTGGGCTGCGCCCAGGCACAGCGCCAGCACGAGGAAGTCTCGCGTCCGCCAACCGTCGGCGAGCATGCCCGCGAAGCAAGCCATGGCCGCGGTGATGCAGGCCATGAGTACCGAGTCCACGGTCGAGACCGTGCCTTCGGCGACCGCCATCGGCGCGCAGGCCAGGATCAGTGGCGCGAGCAGGGCCGCGGAAGGCGAGAGGAAGCGCCGGCCGACACGCCAGGTCAGCCAAGCGCTGACAGCGAGGCCGA
>JAYUOR010000703.1:0-2672 GCA_043760765.1 Planctomycetota bacterium
CCGCTCAAAACGCGGTTCCAGCTCAATCTCTCCGCCAGTTGAGGACCCCTCCGCCGAGAAGGGGCATGGACTCACGGACGCTCAAATGGAATGGATTAAGCGAAGCAAGTGCGGTCCCGAAGTTACTGATTAGCCGTTAGAGGCGGTGGGGCCTCGCGTGATCCAAGGATCGTTGTCATCGTTTCACCGAAACGCTCGTGAATGGGGCGTTCTGGTGCGGGCCGATGATCAGAATCCGACCGCATCGTTACCATGCCTGTATGGCCGACCCGAGCCTGCCCCTCGACCCTCGCGCAGAGGAGTTGTTTCGCAAGTACCTCGCTCGAGTCGATGCGGGTCAGGCGGATGATTTCGACGCGATCTGCCGCGCGAACTCCACGCTTGCACATGACCTGCGTGAACTGAAGCGTGCGATCGAAATTGCCAGGCGGCTCAATTCCTCCAGCGGCGATCGTCCGTTCAGCGAGCGACTGAATCAGGAGATCGCCGCAGATAGTGATCTCACCCTTTCATTCGACCATGAGCCGCGTCCTGACTCCGGCGCGTCAAGCACGCTCTTCGAGAGACTGCGCGGTGGCGGCACACGCGACGCACGCGGCACGCGCTACAAGCTGCTCGGCGAAGTCGCACGTGGCGGGATGGGGGTGATCCTCAAGATCTGGGACGACGAGTTGCGACGCACGCTGGCGATGAAGGTCGTGCTCGGACGCGGCAACGAGTCCAAGGGCGACACACCGGCGGTCGATCCAAAGACTCTCGGTCGTTTCCTCGAAGAAGCGCAAGTCACGGGACAGCTCGATCACCCCGGCATCGTGCCCGTGCACGAGCTTGGCCTCGACGCGGACGGTCGCGTGTACTTCACGATGCGCCTGGTCAAGGGAGAAGACCTCCGAAGCATCTTCGAGAAAGTACGCAGCGGCGAGGACGGCTGGAATGAGGTCCGCGCCCTGGGCGTCATGCTCAAGGTGTGCGAAGCGATGAGCTACGCGCACTCGAAACAGGTCGTGCACCGCGACTTGAAGCCAGCCAACGTCATGGTCGGCAAGTTTGGCGAGGTGTACGTGATGGACTGGGGGCTCGCCCGCGTGCTCGGCCGCGAGGACAAGCACGACCTGCGTATTCAGCCGCAGCCGACGACGCAAAGCGTGGTCAAGACCGAGCGACGCGAGCAGCGCGAAGAGACGCCGGATTCGCCGCTGGTCACGATGGATGGCGACATCGTCGGCACACCAAGCTTCATGCCGCCGGAGCAGGCGAAGGGGCAGATCGACAAGCTCGGGCCGCACTCCGACGTCTATTCGCTCGGGGCGATGCTCTACCAACTACTCACCGGGCAAATGCCCTACGTGCCGCACGACGCGCGCATGTCGCAACGCACGATTCTGCTGCGGCTCCTCGAAGGACCACCGAAAACGCTGTTCGAACTCGCGCCGCAAACGCCGGCGGAGCTGATCGCGATCGTCGAGAAGTCCATGGCGCGCGAGCTTGGCGAGCGCTATCCGACAATGCATGCGTTAGCCGAAGACTTGCGCGCCTACATCGAAGGCCGTGTCGTCCACGCCTACGAAACCGGCGCGTGGGCAGAGGCGAGGAAGTGGGTCAAACGCAACAGGCCGTTGGCAGCCTCGCTCGCGGCGGCGATGCTTGCGATCGCGATCGGAGCGGTCGTCGTCGCAGTCAAGAACTCCGAACTGGAGTCGACGAATTCCGCGTTGGACAAGGCCAAGTCCGAGGCCGTCGCGAACGCCGCAACGGCTACGCGCAACGAGCAATCAGCGCAAGCAGCCCGATTGGAAGCGGAGAAAAAGACGAACGATGTGCTTTCGCTGTCGGCGCAGAAGGACTTGGACGACCTGGTGGCTGGTGCGGAGAGGCTATGGCCGGCGGAACCGGAGTTGATTGCGCAGTATGAGGCGTGGCTGAGCGAAGCGCGCGAGCTGATTGATGGACGACCGGCGGATGTCGCGAGGAACTTGAAAAAGCGTCCGAGCTTGGCAGAGCACAAGGCGAGGCTTGCGCAGCTGCGCAGCATTGCGAAGCCGCTGACTGCAGAGCAGGCGAAGCAGGCGCAAGAGTCGCATCCGAAGTACGCGGAGCGGCTTGCGAAGCAATCCGAGTTGACGTGGCGCTCGCGGATGTTGGGGCTCGAGGCCTGGCCGAGCGAGTCTTCGGTCGAGGCCGAGCTTTCGAAGGAGACGCTGCCCGGCGACGCGAGTGGTCTGGACGAACTGGCTTGGTTGTTTGTGAATCCTAACGAGCCCGTATACGGATCGGAGGTGCGGGCGTTGTTGCTGGCGCGTCGTGCAGTTGCGGCTGCGAGCGAGTCGGAGCGAGGCGGGATCCGCGACAGTCTTGGTTGGGCGCTGTTCAGGCTGGGACGATTCGACGAGGCCACGGCGTCAGAAAAGACAGCGCTGGGCGAGCATGGCGGCGAGGCACTGAAAGAATCGGCTGCGAGGCTGGAGCAGGCGGTTGCCGCCTGGCGTGGCGACGAATTGTCGAAGCGCCGCGAGCAGCGCGACGCGTTGGCAGCGACGGTGACCGAGTTGGATCGCGCCGTGAGCGCGCGGCAGACGTTCGATTACGCAGATCCGCAAGCGCGCTGGTGGGACGCGCAGTTGTCGAAGCTGGTGACGGCCCTGGAAAACCTGCGCGATCCGAACACGGGTCTG
>JAYUOR010000704.1:0-2669 GCA_043760765.1 Planctomycetota bacterium
CAGCGAATGTGCGTCTTCGTCATGTAACGCGCGGCCTTCAGATACCAGCCCGTGACGTAGTCGAGAATGCCTGCGCCCTTCGTTTTGCCCCAGAGGGACTCCATGTCGGCCTTCTGCTCGACGCTCTGCTCTTTCTTTCCCACGAACGGCGGATTCCCCAGCACGAAACTGCACTCCTTAGCCGACAGCACGCTGTTCCAGTCCGTCCGCAGCGCGTTCCCGACCACGATCTTTGCGCTCTTCTTCAGCGGCAATCGCAGCACAGGTTCGCCAAATGCCTCTCCGACGCGCTGATTCATTTGGTGGTCGATTAACCACATCGCGACTTCGGCGATTCGCGCAGGCCATTCTTCGAGTTCGATGCCGTGCATCTGGTCGACGTCTAGCTTGAGCAGCGATTCCATCAGCAGCCGCTTCGTGTCGGCCTTTCCGCCGTGGAGTTCCTTCAGCACTTCCAGCTCGAGCAGACGCAACTCGCGATACGTGACGACCAGAAAGTTCCCGCAGCCACACGCCGGGTCGAGGAATTGCAGGCCAGCGAGCTTGTCCTGAAAGGCCTTCAGCTTCTTGGGAACCCCGCGGCACGCCGTTAGCTCCGCCTGCAGCTCGTCGAGGAACAGGGAGTGGATGAGCTTCATGATGTCCCGCTCGGACGTGTAGTGCGCGCCTATTTGCCTGCGCTTCTTCTTGCCTGTTTCGCCGGCCATTACCGACTGAAAGAGCGAACCGAACACGGCCGGGCTTATGCGCGACCAGTTGAAGTCGCAGCTCTTGAGCAGCGCGAGGCGCATCGGGCCGGTGAAATCCGCGAAGCCCAGGTCCTCGGCAAACAGGGCGCCGTTAACATGAGGCAGCGCCCTCAGATCCTCGGGCAGCCCTTTCGCTCGTTGGTTCGGATCAGTGTCTAGCACCTTGAAGAGTCGAGCCAGAGCCAAGCCAAGATCGCTCCCGTCGGCGCGCGATTCTTGAACGAGCATCTTGAATGCGTCGGGGTCGAAGATGCCCGTGTCATCCGCAAAGAGACAGAAGAGCACCCTGACCAGGAATCGTTCGAGCTTGTGGCCGGCGTATCCGCCATGTTCGAGCGCGTCGTGCAGCTCGCCGAGAATCTCGACGGCGCGGATGTTGATTGGGTCTTCGGGATCGACCGGCTTCGTTGCGTACCCGGACAAGAAGCCGAAGTGGCGGATGTTCTCGTGGAGTTGAGCGGTGGGGAAGTCCGCAACCGGCACGGAGTGATCGGCGGCTTCGAGATCGAAGATGACCAAGCGCGCGAAGTCCGAGACGACGATGAACTGCGGAACCTCGTTGTGGCGACCATCGCGTGTCAGCGATTGCACATAGTTGAAGGCCTGGCTCGCGGCCTTCGTCAGGCTCTCGCCGCGGCTCTTGTGCTCGCCGAGCATGACGGCGGAGTAGAAAACATCGATGCGGTCAAAACTCTTGCCGAGGTTGCGAACCTTTTCCTCGAAGCTCGCGACGCTGCGCCGCTTGATGCCGAACACGTTGAACAGCTCGGTCCAAAATGTCTGTGCCTCGGCCCGTTCACTCGTGGCGTCCTTCCACTCTGCGGAGAAGGCCAGGGCACGCGAGCGGATCTCGGAAAGGGGTAGGCGCATGTGGCCGCGGATCGTACCGGATCACAGTTGGGAGAGCGACGCGCGGCAGGCCTCCAATGCCTTCGCGGTTCAGCACGATGAGCTATCCTGCGGGCGCCATGCAAGACGGCCTCCGAACCGAACGGCTACGACTCCGCCTGCTGACGATGGACGACTTCGATTTCATGTCGCAGATCGAGGCTGGCTTTGTGCATCGCAAGTATCTCCGCGGAATCGACGACCCCCGCAGACGCCAGCTTGAACTCCAGCGCACGATCGCGGGATTCGCTGAGCGCGGCTACGGGCTACTGGGGATCAAATACGCCGACGCGCCCTCTGAGCTGATCGGCTATTGCGGTCTGCTTCCTTACGAGGTGCCGGACGCGAAGGACCTTGAACCGGAGGCGAAGGACGTGGAAATCGTGTGTTCCGTGCTGCAGCGTCACTGGAATCAAGGAGTTGGGACCGAGGCCTGCGAGCGAGTCCTCACCTGGGGGCTCGAAGAACTCGGATTGCCGCAGGTCTTCGGACGAGTGGCGGACGAGAACGAATCCAGCAAGCGGCTTGTTCAGAGGCTGGGCATGACTCTCTGGAATCCGCACACCGACTTTCTCACCGGGACACGAGAACTCGTCTACATCAAGGGTCGCAGCGGCAATGAAGGTCGGTCCACGTCGTGAACTCGCCGCGATGGCGCGAGGTGCTTGGTCGCGCGTGGACCGGTTGATCGATTCCTCTGCGGCGCACGCCTTGGGGTCAGCGCCGGTATCAATAGAGCGAATCGACGTATTTCCCCACAGGCGCCGCGAGTAGATCCTGAGGGTGATCGCCGCCGAGCGTGAAAAATGTGCTCGATCCTGTGATCGTCGCGGAATCGAGCAGGTGGCCGGTTGATGTGTCGAGTAGCCTGACCTGAATTTCGAGTTCATCCGAAAGGCCAGACCACTCAGTGGCTCTATCTTCCCAGTGCGTAATCATAGGGACGACGCAGTATCTGCAGCCCAGCGCGCGTGCTCGTGATTCGGAGACTGACTGCGCCTCGAAGGCCGTTCCTCGCTCAACCTTAACTCC
>JAYUOR010000705.1:0-2669 GCA_043760765.1 Planctomycetota bacterium
CTGAGCCACTGCGGGCGGCGGCGGCGGCGGCGGAGGCGGCGGTCCCTGGGCCAAAGAAACCGCTGCGGCCAGAACGGACGCCGCGAGGGCCTGGAACCAGGGGAATCGATCGTTGTGCGTCGAAGTCATAGGTGCGATGAGCCCCGCAGGGCGAAGTCTTCAATAGTAGCAGGGATTTCGAGCGGGCCGGGCTCGCCGGCGGGCTCCGTCATCGGGCCGATGAAGCAGGTCCGGATGGCTTGCCAGCCTGAACCGATTCACGCCGCGCTGGTTTCGAGGAAAGCTACATTCGCTGAACCTCGTTCGCAGGCTTCGTGGATCGAGCGGGATTGTGATTTTCAGCGGTTACTCTGGTCGCCAGGAAGTGCATGGTCCTCGGACCAGCACACACGGGATGGGAACCTCCAAAGACTCCTCCTCCGGGAGACAATTTCAAACCACGCGTTGGAGTCTTGTGCTGCGCGCGGGCGGTCACGATGCGCCCGCCGCGCGCCTCGCGCTCGAATCGCTGTGCAAGCAAGTCTGGTATCCGCTTTATGGATACGTGCGCAGGCGCGGCTTCAGCCCCGAGGACGCCCAGGATCTCGTGCAGGGATTTTTCGCGCGCCTTTTCGAGAGCGGTGATCTCGCCAACGTTTCTCCGGAGCGCGGGCGGTTGCGTTCATTCTTGCTGGCCGCGCTCAAGCACCACATCGCCAACCATCGGCGCGGCACGCAGACGCTCAAACGTGGCGGTGCGCTGCACGTGGTCTCGATCGACCTCGAGGATGCGGAGGGACGTTTTTCGGCAGAACCCGCGGACCTGGAGACACCCGATCGCGCCTACGATCGCCGCTGGGCGCAGACCTTGCTCGAGCGAGTGCTCGTGACGCTCGGCGACGAATTCCGTGCCGCAGGCCGCCGCGAACTTTTCGTGCTGCTCGAACCGAGCTTGAGTGGCGAAGCTCCTGATCACATCGATGTCGCCAAGAAACTGGGCATGACCCACGGCGCGGTCAAGGTCGCGGCGCACCGCCTGCGCCGTCGCTATGGCGAGCTGCTGCGTCGCGAGATCGCGCAGACACTGGCCCGGCCGGAGGAGGTCGAGGACGAGATCCAGAATCTGTTCGAAGCGCTCGGGGATTGATGGCGATACGGCGCTGCGGTGCAGCCAGTACGGTGACTGGAACCCTACTGCCGTACTTACGCCTTCCTGGAAGACTATCCTTCCCCTCGACTCCCGTTCCCCCGTGACATCGTCCCCCACCTGTCCCCGCTGCGGAGCGACAACTCCTGCTCGCTCCGATGCCCGCGGCTTGTGCGCGCGCTGCATGATGAGCATCGCGCTCGAAGACTCGCGCAAAGCGAGTTGGGACGCACCAGGCCCGCGGCAGGAACTGCGCATCGAACCCAGCGAAGTCGAAGCGCTGCTTCCGCAGTTTGAAATCCACGACCTGCTCGGCCAGGGCGGCATGGGCATCGTCTTCAAGGCGCGGCACAAGCAGAAGCGGCGTTGGGTCGCGCTGAAGATCCTCTTCGCCCGCGAATCGAGCGAGCGCGCCTTCGCTGAACGTTTCGCGCGCGAAGCCCGCGCGCTGGAAAGTCTGAATCATCCCAATATCGTCTCGCTGCACGAATCCGGCGAAGTCGGCGGGCGTTTCTATCTCGCGATGGAGTACGTCGAGGGCCGCACGCTGCGCGACTTGCTTCAAACCGGCCAGCTCTCGGCGACAACGACGTTCGAGATCATCCGCCAAATGTGCGACGCGCTCGAAGCCGCGCACGCCCTCGGCCTGGTGCACCGCGACCTGAAACCGGAGAACGTGCTGCTCAACAACATCGGCACGGCGAAGCTCGCCGACTTCGGCCTGGCGAAGTTGCGCTCCGCCGACATGGCGCCCAACACGTTGACCGGCGAGCAGGAGACCATGGGCACGCCGCACTACATGGCGCCCGAGCAGATCGAGCGGCCGCGCAGCGTCGACCATCGCGCGGACCTTTTCTCGCTGGGCGTGTTGTTCTACGAGCTTCTGACCGGTGAGTTGCCGCTGGGCCGTTTCCTGCCGCCTTCCCAGATGTCCGCGGTCGAGCCGCGCATCGATGCCCTGATCCTGCGCGCGCTCGACAAGAATCCGGCGCGGCGCCAGCCGAGCGCGGCGCAGTTCCGCGCGGACCTTGAACACATCTTGCGCACACCGCAACCCGTGCAAGGGGCGCAGGAGCGACTGCGTCGCTTGCGTCTCGACGATCACTCGCCCCATCGGCCGGGGGCGATCGTGCGCGCCTTCGTGGTCTTGTTCCCGCTGGCGATGTTGATCGCGTTCCTGCGCGACGCGATGAACTCGTCGCTGCTGTTGATCACGCTGACGACGTTCGGTGTCTTCCTGTGGGCCGAGCGCCTGGTGGCACGCCGCGATCGGCTCGATCCGGCGCTGCGCCTGTGGTTGCTCACCGGACTCGTGTTCCTGCTCGGCGCGCTGATGGCTTTCGCGCCGACGGTCGGGCGCTGGGCCTATGGCCTCGTGCCGCGCGAGGACCTCGAACCAAATCAGATCCTTGCATTGCGTTGCATTGGCGCGGTTTCGCTGGCGCACCTCTCCTGGGCGGCCTGGCGTTGCTGGGATTCTTTCCGTCCGCTGCCCAAACGCGTGGACGGAAACAGGGGCGAGTAGCGAGGATGGCGGGCATGA
>JAYUOR010000706.1:0-2667 GCA_043760765.1 Planctomycetota bacterium
AGCGGACGGCCGTAGTTGTAGCCGAAATTCTGGCTGTTCTGATTCTGCAGGTACTTGGCGAAACCGCCCGACTCGCGCTCGATCTCACGCGTGTGACGCAGGTCGAGCTTCAGGCCGAAGGGCTGCGTGTGGCCGACGCGGTCGGAGCCGTCGATCGTCGCGCGCAACTGGATTTCGGTGACCAGGTCCTTGTAGTAGTCGAAGACCGAGCGCGCCTCGCGGGCGAGCTTGTGGTCGCCGGCTATCTCGAGGCCCTCGCGCACGTAACGGAACTTGATCGCGGGGCCGACATTGCTCATGCGCGTGAACAGCGAACTGGCGAACATCGACAGATGGCGCTCGGCCGCTTCGCCGGGCAAGGCACGGATCCCGTCGCGAATCAGGGCAATCTGCGGCGTGGCCAAAAGTTTGTCGGCGTCGATCGCTTTCAAGTCACAGGCTCCGAGCGCGGCGTAGAACCAGACGTCGAAGGCCGACGTCGATTCTTTCTCGCGCTCCATCGACGGGACCTGCGCGGTGTACAGCTCGGCCGCCTTCTGGAAACTCTCGAAGGCCTTGGCCCGCCGCGCACTGAACTCGACGTCCTTGGTCAGGTCGCCGCGGTAGTTGTTCTCGTCGTGGGCCAGCGCGGCCTTGACGATCCACAGCTCCCAGCTGTCGGGATGCATGGCCAAGACGGAATCGACCGTCTGCGCGCCAAGCTCGTAGCCGCGCAGGATTTCGGTCTGGATGTCCTTCTGGTGGCGATTGGTCTTGCTCTTTTCTTGCAGCGCCGGATCGCGCCAGACTGCGACCAAGTTCGCGCGCATCGTTTGCAGGATCTGCGCGATCGTCGAGGGCTTGAGCGAAGCCACCGGCCCGAAGATCTGCTCGATGCTTTCGAGCCGGAAGACCTCGGCGCTGGAATGCGCGGTCGTGAACGCGTTGGCGATCAGCGTGTCGTCGAGTTCGACCGGCAACTTGCGCAGCCGCGTGACCCAGTCGGCCAGCTCCTGCAGATTGCGTTCTTGCTTCGAGCGCGTCAGCGGAATCCCCGCGGCGCGTTCCTCGAAGCCGTAGAAGTACATGTACTGGTTCGTGCGCGCGTTCTGCGAATTCGGGTTGTGGTTCGTGGTCCACACGCGCAAGAACTCGTCGGCAAGCTCCTTGCCCTGGCGCGGCAGCGCGCCGCAAAGCGATTCGATGTACGGGAACGCCAGCGCTTCCTCTGAGACCTTGAGGTAGAGCTGCGCGAAAATCATCTGGAAGCGCGGCGCGAGCGTGGCGTCGAGGTGCGACAGCCACTTGTCGTCGGGACGGATCTCGAGGATCTTGCCGGTCGTGATCGCGTTCGGAACGTTGCCGCGGTAATTGCCGCCCCAGTTGTAGTAGTAGAAGTTGCCGTAGTTGTCGCGCTGCATCTTCGGGCCGAGCGAGGTCGAATCGTCGTAGGTGTACGAGACCGTCGCTTCGCGCAGCCAGTTGTTGGCCAAGAGTTCGAGTTGACTCGACCACTTCGTCGCCAATTCAGGCGCGGCCGCGAGCAGTGCCTTGACCGCTGTGGTCTGCAATTCGAGCAGTTTTTCGCGTTTGCCTTCGTTCATCGCTTCCGCGGCGAGCGACAGCGACGATGAAGATCCGATCGCCGCGACGATTTCCATGCCGCGCTCGGGCCGCGCGGTGAAACTCTCGTCGAGCCAGGCCTGGCCGAGTTCCAGCTGGATCTTAGGCGCGATGTCGACGGCGCGCGTCAGCGCTTCTTTCTTGGCTTCCTCATCGACCTCGCCGACCGCGAGCACGGACTGCGTCGATTTCCAGGCTTGCTCGAGCCAGGTGACCTTTGAGTCCTTCGCGTACTGGGCCAGGCAATAGCGCGAGATCAAGTTGAGACCATCGCGGTCGTTCTTCTGCTCGGCCTCCTGCTGGGTAGGCAGCAGCCCGGCGAGCGAACGCGGCTCGTTTGCGTTGACCAGAATCTGCGCGAGCAGGCGCTTGTCCACGCCGAAGGTCGCGTCGTCGAGCTTCGGTGTGACCTCGGTTATAAAACTCTCGAGTTGATGCCCGGCGTCGAGCGCCTGACGCAACAACTGCCCGAGGATCGTGACGTTCGGCTTCTCGAGCTTCTTCGGAAACGCCTGGGCGAGGCCGATGATGTCCTGGGGCGAGAACTGGTTCTTCTCGATGTACTGCTGGCCCTGCTGCGGAACCTGCGGCCGTTGCTGCGGTCCCTGAAGCAACGACTGCAGCATCTTGTCGTAACCGCCCTTGGCTTCGGCTTCGGTGAGCGTCGCCATGTAGGTCTTGACCGCAGTCCAATCGCCCAGCGTCACGTTGCGCCGCAGCGCCGTCATCTCTTCGGCGATCGCCTTGGCCTCGGCGGTTTTTTTCGCGGCGTCTTCCTTGGATTTGGCGGCGGCAGCTTCGCCCGCGGCTTTCGCGGCGATGCGCGCCGCGGCTTGTTCGGCGGTCTCGTTCTCAGGTGGAGCGGATTCCGCGGGCACGGCCGGCGCGGCTGCACCCGCGACCTGCGGAGTTGCGCCAGCCGCCAACGGAGCTCCAACCGCCGGAACGGCCGGAGCAGCCGGAACCGAAGCCGAAGTGCCGGAGACCGAAACCTTGCCGACTGCAAGTGGCACGAGCGCGACCGACGTTGGTGCCGAAGTCGCGGCGCTGCTGGCCGCGGACGAA
>JAYUOR010000707.1:0-6759 GCA_043760765.1 Planctomycetota bacterium
CGCATGTGCCGCGAGCGCCGCGTTGAACCTCACGGCCTGAGCGCGGACCAAGTCGGCCTTCACCCACGGCGACGCCTTCAGCGAACGCAGGTCATCAGACTCGGGCGCCAACCTCGGTGCGGCACCGAGTTTCGCCGCGCGCTCTCCAATGGCTTTGCGCCCCATGGCGAGTTCGGCATCTGTGCCAACCCACACGCGATCCGCGACGCCCCCACGATCCGCGGTTTCGATCAATCCGGTCAACGAAATCTGCGCGGGGTCATAACACACATCGACGACCTCGAGGTCCTCGAGGAACGCGGGCCGCGCGTCGGCGACACCCGCGAGATCTCCTAGCCGCGCCTGGCCGACCCAGAAACAATGCATCGCGAAAACCGCGTGCGGGAGCTCCGTGGCGCGCGCGTCGAGTTCAGCGAGCTTCCACCAAAGTGGAACAGTCTGCTTTGCCGCCGCCAACGACGCACTCATGCGAGCGGCCAACTCCGCCGCGCTCCAGACGCCGTCCTTGCGCGCGATCACGTCCTTGCCCTGTAAATCGAGAAAGCGCACGACCGGGTTGTTCCAGGCGGGCTCCTTGAATCGCTCGAGCGTCCGCGCGTCCTCCCCGTCGGCGTTGTTCTGGATTGCGACCGGAACGAACAAGGTCTCGATCGCTTCGACGAACAGCGGACTTGAAAGCGGGCCTCGACCGAAGCCCTTGCACGTGCTTCACCCCGGAATTTCTTGGAACAGCGTGAACACCGGCCGCCCTTCGGTCTTGGCACGCGCAAGTCCCTGATCGATCGAGCGCAGGAACTTCACGCGCCCAAGTTCCACGGGTGACTCTGGAACTTGAAACCCGGCCGAGATCATCACAGCCATCAATAGTATGTTCATGGGTTCGGGGCACTGTCCGGAATTGTCGTTGACGGGCCGGCGGCGAAGTTACCCGACATGCGCAGGATCGCCCAGTTCCGGCGCCATGATTGCGGTTCAGGACCTGAGTGCAGAGCATCGTCCTGGCGACGCCCCCTCACGCCGGGGAGCGCAGCTGTGCGCGTGAGGCCTTTCCGGCCGGTGGACGAGGCCCCCACTTCGCCACGTCCTGACTTGGTCGTGCCAGGACAGCGCGTGGGTGCAGCCGATGAGGATGCGGTTCCAGGCTCGGATTCGACACTTGCGAGCAACGCTCGATCGCGTCCCAGATGTCGAAGTCGAGCCTGGCACCGTAGCCGACAACCAGCAGCCACAGATCGCTACGACGACGCCTCAGAGTTCAGCCTGGGATCCCTTCCAGGAATTCACGCCCTTGCGTAGCCTGGATGATCCGGGGCAGGCTCTCGCCCAAGGTCAGATGTCGGATCCCGATCCCAACCTCGAGGACCTCGTCGTACAGGCTCTCGATTCGCTCGAAGGCGAAGGCGAGCCAGCCTTCGAGCAATTCTGCTTGCAGCACCCGGCTCACGCGACGCGCCTGCGCCAGCGGATCGAGGCTTTGCGCGCGGTCGGCCTGGTCGGAGGCGGAGCTGCATCCGCAGCACCCGAACGCCTGGGAGAATTCCGTCTACTTGAGCCGCTCGGCGCGGGTGGCATGGGCATCGTTTACCGCGCCGTGCAAGAGCGTCTCGGGCGCGAGGTCGCGCTCAAGGTCATTCGCCCCGAGCACCTCTACTTTCCTGGCGCGCGCGAACGCTTCCAACGCGAAGTCGAGATCGTCGCCAAGCTGCACCACCCAGGAATTGTCCCGATCTACACCGTCGGCGAAGAAAACGGTGTGCCGTATTTCGCGATGGAGTTCCTCGAGGGAGCAACACTCGCGACGCTGCTCGCCCGGGTGCGTGGCAGAGACCCGCGCAAGCTGCAGGGCCGCGACCTCGCTCCAGATCCGGCGAATGTCGGTTACATCTTCGCAGGCACATGGGAGGAAGCCTGCCTGCGCATCATCCGCCAGCTGGCCGAGGCCGTCGAGCACGCGCACCGCAGCGGCGTCTGGCACCGCGATATCAAGCCCTCGAACGTGCTGATCACTTCGCAAGGCGCAAGCCGCGCCGTGCTGCTGGACTTCGGCCTCGCCGCATCGAGCAGCACGGGCCGCATCACACGCTCAGGCTCGCAGCTCGGCTCGCTGCTCTACATGTCGCCCGAGCAGATGCGCGGTGATGTTCCTGCGATCGGTCCGCAAAGCGACGTCTACCAGCTTGGTGTGACGTTCTACGAGCTGCTCGCCTTGCAGTCCGCCCACAGCGGAAAATCGGACGCGCAAGTGATCGCTGCGATCGAGAGCGGTACGCCACGGCGTCTGCGCGAGCTGAACCCAAGCGTTTCATGGGAAGCCGAAACGGTCTGCCTCACCGCCATGGACGTTGATCCGGCACGGCGCTACGCGAGCGCGGCGGACTTCGCACGCGATCTTGGCAACGTCCTCGATCGCCGACCCATTGAAGCGCGGCGCGTCGGTGCATGGCGCCGCGCGCAGCGCTGGACCCAGCGCAATCCAGCCGGTGCGCTGAGCCTCTTGCTCGCAGCCTTGCTGCTCGCGGGCGGCCCGACAATTTACGCGTGGCAACAGCGCAAGGCTTCGATCGCGATCGCCGGCGAGCGCGATCGCGCAGAAAAAAGTCTCGAACGCACGCTCGAAGCCGTCGACCGCATGCTCGCGCGCGTGGGCGACGTCGAACTTCGCTTCGTTCCGCAAATGGAGAGCGTGCGCAGGGCATTGCTGCAGGACGCCGTGGATTTGCTCGAACGCTTCGTGGCGGATGAGTCGGGCAATCCGCGCGTGGAACTCGCCGTGGCGAACGCTCAACGGCGTTTGGCTCGACTTCACCATGATCTGGGGCGCGACGACGTGGCGCACGCAACCTATGAAAAGTGCCTGGCAGCGCTCGAACGCGTTCGACGCGCCAGCCCCGACGACGAAGCGGTCCGCGACGCTTGGCTCAGTGCGCGCATCGAGTTTGCCCAAAGCACGGCGGCGCTCTCGCGTCATACACAGGCCATGGCGGAGCTCGCGTCGATCGACAGCGACCTGAAGGCCGCGATTTTGCGCGGACCGCAGACCTTCGAACTCGACAAGTTGGCCGTGAATCTGGCTGTAGCCCTGGGCAGGTCGCTCCAGGAGCTCGACCGCAACGACGAGGCCCGGGCAACGCTGGCTGCCGCGACTCTGGCCGCGGATCAATTGTTGGCGCAGGACGATCCGAGTCTGGGTGCACTCGAAGCCGCATTCCAGGCATGGGACGGCTTGGGCTACCTGCTCATCCGCAAGTTCACGACCGAGGGCGAGGGCAACCCCGAGGCCGAACGCGTGCTTTCGCGCAGCGTCGAGATCGCGCACCTGTGTGCCGAAAAAGTGCCCGACGAACCGCGCTACGTTGTTGCCTGCGCCGTGGCGCAGAACAACTACGCCGGTGCCGTGCGACGCGCGAAACGCTACGCCGAAGCCCGGCCCATTTACGAAGACGCACGCGACATGCTCGAGCGCGTCGTCCACAACTTCCCCGATAACTTGAGCGCCGCGCTCGAACTCGCGACCGCCTACAACCAACTCGCTTTGCTCGGCGACTACACGCGCGACGCGGAATTCGCGATCCCCAACTACGAACGCACGGTGGCGATCCTGCGCGACCTCGTTTCGCGCGCGCCGAACGAGCCGATCCTCTGGAATCGCTTCGCCCAGGCCCAGGCAAATCTGCACGCGCCCCTGCGCCACTTGAAGCGGCTCGAGGAATCGGAACGGACTCTCGCTGGAGCCGTCGAAGCCGCGCGACGCGCCTTGGCGCTCGCGCCCGACTCAGATGACCAGAAGGCCGACCTTGCGGTCGACTGCGGCTGGCTCGCGCGCGCGCGCACGGAACTCGGACGATGGGAAGAAGCCGCGCTCGCAGCCGCCGAAATGACCAGCGCGCGGCCGGACAACTGGGAAAGTTGGGCAGGCGCAGCCGCCGAACTTTCGCGCTGCATTGCCGCGCTACGCGAGGACACGGAGTTCCCCGAAGATCAACGCGAAGAACTCGAGGCGAAGTACGCCGACCAGGCCGTTGTCTACCTGCGCGGCGCCTTCGCCCGCAGGATCCCCGGCGGGCGCGACCTGCATGCGTTCAAGGAATTCACGCCACTCTTCGGCTCGCCGGTGTTCGAGGACTACGCCAAGGAATTCGCCGACTCGAAGCCTTGAGAAGATCGGATTGCGGCTGGCGCCCTGGCGACGCACCATCGCCACGGCATGGAGCGCGCCCAGCACCCAGATCGCCGGCAGACAGCGCGTGGATTGGAGTCGCTTCGCCGGGCGGCCCTGCGGCTGGATCGGGCGCAAAGGCTCGCGGCACCTGATCGGCGCGCAGCAGGCCCCCTGCCCGATCGATTGGCTTGACGTGGCCGGCTTTATATGTGACTATTGGGTCACATGTCAGCCAGGCAGCTCACAGCCCCCCGAGCCGACGCGGAAGTCGCGCGCGTCTGTCGCGCCATCGCCGATCCCACGCGGCGGGCGATCTTGGATCTGCTCGCGACAGCGCCGCGCACGACGGGAGCGTTGGCCGAGAGCTTTCCGACGACACGCTTCGCGACGATGAAACACCTTGGCGTGCTCGTCGATGCCGGTCTCGTCGTCGTCACGCGCCGCGGGCGCGAGCGCTGGAATCACCTCAACGCCGTGCCGCTCGAGCGCCTGCACGAACGCTGGGTGACTCCGCTTGCCGCGAGCGGTGCACGCTCGCTACTGGCGCTGCAAAAACACCTCGAAAAGGAATGAACCCATGAGCAAGAACTCGAATGCAACCCTGCCCGTCGGCGCGCAAATCGTCGAACTCGAGATCGTCATCAAGTCCCCCATCGCGCGCGTCTGGAAAGCGCTCGTGGCCGAGACCGGTGTCTGGTGGCGGCGCGATTTCTACACCGATGCGGCGGCGAAGACCTTTGTCATCGAACCCGTGCTCGGCGGAAAAATGTACGAGGACTGGGGCAACGGCGAGGGCCTGATCTGGGCCACCGTCGTCGGCGTCAAGGCGCCGACCATGCTCGAACTTTCTGGCGTCTCAGCGCCGGCCTGGGGCGGCCCCAATTCGCACTATCATTCGTTCCGGCTCGAAGCGCGCGGCAACACGACGGTCCTGCGCTTCACCGACGCGCTGCACGGCCGGGCCGACGAGGCACTCGCGACCTCGTTGCGCGAAGGCTGGCTCTTGCTCTTGAACGAAGCCCTGCGCGCGCATTGCGAAGCGTGAATGGCGTCACGCTCCGGGCAGACCGACTTCGGCAGGACGGACGGTCAGAGTGAGCAGCCGATTCCCGCGCAGGACCTCGATCTGAATCTCGGCGTCGATAGCCTCGTGATCGAGCAAGCGATGCAGATCCGCGACCGATTCGGTCGGCCGCTTGCGCAAGGACACGATCACATCGCGCGGCAAGAGACCCGCGCGCGCGGCGGGACCGCTGGCATCGACACGCAGTGTGGCAACCCCGCGCGCCTTGGCCAGCCCGAATTCCTTCTCGACGCGCTTGGGCAAGAGCACTTCCTGACCGGCGATGCCGAGCCACGCGCGGCGCACGCGGCCGTGGGCAAGGATCTCGCCGACGACAAAGCTCGCCGTGTTCGCGGGAACCGCGAAACACAATCCCTGACTGCCCTGAATCACCGCCGTGTTGATGCCGACGACTTTTCCATCACCGTCGAGGAGTGGACCGCCGCTGTTGCCCGGATTGAGCGGCGCGTCGGTCTGGATCACACCTTCGATCAGCCGGCCGCCCTGGGTCGCGAGCGAGCGCCCGAGCGCGCTGACGATGCCCATCGTCACGCTGCGCGCCAGGCCAAACGGCGAACCGACGGCGAGCACGAAATCACCGACGCGCATGGAATTGGAATCGCCGAGACTCGCGGGCTGGAAACCCGCAGATACCGGCAATTTCAGGACGGCCAGATCCGTCGCCGGATCCTCACCGATCAAATCGACGATCACGCTGCGCCCGTCGGAAAGTTCGGCCTCGATCCCGCTCGCGCCGTGGATGACGTGGCTGTTGGTCAGCGCCAATCCGTCGCCTGAAATGACGACTCCGGAGCCGCCGGAAATCCCGACGCCGTTGGAGCGCCGCCCGCGGCCGGACTGAAGCGAGCGCACGTGAAGCACGGCCGGCCCGGTACGTTCGACGATGGCCGCAACCTCGTCGGAAAGCGAATGCATGAATCCCATGCCCTAGGCATGGGACGCGGCGCCGCGTCCTTCAAGTCATGCCGGCCGGCGCGCGATCGGTGTCGGGTGCAATTGATCGTCGACGGCGACCATGGTGACCTTGGCTTCGGTGACGTGAATCGTCTGCGAGCGGTCGCGCGCGCGCTGCGCCCAGACCGAGACGCCGACAGTGATCGAGGTGCGCCCGACGCGCAGCGTGGTGGTGAAAAAGGAAACCAGGTCGCCGACGAAAACCGGCTGGCGGAATTCGATCTGATCCATCGCGATCGTGACGATCTTGTCGGGATGGTAGCGGTGCGCTTCGATCGCCGCGGCCAGGTCGACCTCCGAGAGGATCACGCCGCCGAAAATCGTGCCGAGCGCGTTGGTGTCGTTCGGCATCATCAGCCGGCGGATCGAGGGCTGCTTGTCGGCCGGGAACTTGGATTCTTTGTGGGTCATGGAACGTTGACGAATTGTGTCTGGGCCCAGGTCTTGACGCGTGCTTCTAGCTCAGGCGTCTTGCCTTTGAAGAAGTGATCGACGCCGGGAATTTCTTCGGTCTCGACGTGCGCGGAAAGGTTGGGAACGAGCGCGCAAAGGTCGGCGAGAC
>JAYUOR010000708.1:0-19633 GCA_043760765.1 Planctomycetota bacterium
GCTCGGTGCGCGTGACGACGCACTCGAGCGCAGCCGCGTCCTCGTTGAGGAAGCGGATCATCAGGCGTCCGTCGCCACCTGGCCGGCGATAGCTGCGCAGGCGCGCGCGTAGCGAGAGCGCCTTGCCGACGTAGAGCACCGCCCCGCCGCTGTCGCGGAACAGGTAGACACCCGGCTTTTCGGGTACGCCTTCCAGGCTCCAGCGCGGCTCTTCTGACATCGCGCGCATCATAGATCGAAGATCGAGCCACAGAATCCCACTGACATACGGGGCGGCGCCAGCGACACTGAGCGCTCGCACATGGCCATCGAGACGCAAGTTCGGCTGTACGCCCTGGACTCAGGCGAGCTTGACGAAGCCGCGCTGGCCCGTTTCGCCGCCCCACTCGATGCCGCCGAGACGGCGCGGGCCGCGCGCTTCGTCTTCGACAAACATCGCCGCCGCTTCATCGCCGCCCACGGATTTTTGCGCGAAGTTCTGGCTCGCGAGCTAGGACGTCAGCCCGCCGCGCTGGACTTTGAATTCGGTCAGCAGGGCAAACCGCGCGTGAAACACGCCGATCTGCACTTCAGCCTGACGCATACCGGCGAGCACGCACTGGTCGCCGTTGGCAGCTTTGAACTCGGACTGGACGCTGAAGAGATTCGTGCCACACGCGTCGACGCCGCGCTTTCCCGCCGGGTCATGACCGCAGAGGAGTTCGAAACCTGGTCGAAGGCCCCGTGCGAGGATCAGGTGCTGGCCTTCTTTTGTCTGTGGAGCGCGAAGGAGAGTGTGATGAAAGCCAGCGGCCTGGGCATGTCGCTCGGACCGGACAAGTTCGCGGTGTTTCTTCCCGGATCCCTCGAAGTCGGTGGTTCCGTCGAGGTCGACAGCCGCGTGTGGTCCCCGCGCACGCTGAAAAGCCCGCCAGAATTCTCGCTGGCACTCGCCACGGATCGCGCCGTGGAACTCGTGCGCGCTTGCCCGGCACCTTCCTGAACTACTGCCGTCCTGGCTCTCACCGCGCCGCTGACGCCGCAGCACGACGTGGCCGGGCATTTCACCGCGCCATTGCTTCGACGCGGCTGTTTGGGAGGGTGCATGCCACCGTACGGGCAGTACACCCGAATTTCACTTCCCGGTGCTGTCCGGCTTGGGGGGATCCTCGGGCTTCTTTTCACGCCGGGCTACTCCCTTCATCTCCACGGTGGCGGAGAGCTGCGAACCGCCCTGACCTACCGCATCGAGCCGCATGCGCAACTGCACGAGTTCCAGTTCGAGCTTCGCGCACTTGTAGCGGTAGCGGGCCGCCTCCGCTTCGAGCGCAGCCCGGGACGGGCTTGCGCGCATGTCGGGGATTGCAGCAAGCGCAGGCGTCGCATCTCCGACCGGGATCTTGCCGTCGAGCCCGGCCTCCATGACTTCGGGATTGCTCGTCTCACGTGGCACCTCGCCGGACTCATGGGTACCCACCACCTCGATCGTCACCAGATTCTGACTGGTCGGGTCGCCGACTTCGAAGGAGCGCGAAGGGACAAGTGTGGCCTTTTCAATCTTTTCGCCCTCGACGTGAGTTCCGTTGCGCGAACTGAGGTCATCGACCACCCAGCCGCACAACAGCCTGGCGTGCCGGCGCGAAATGTCCTTGCGGTCGATGACCACGTGACAGTCGCTGGAGCGACCGATAATCACCGTGTCGCCTTCTACCTCGATCTGCTGGTCGAGGTCGCCTGACTGGGAGTATACATGCAGCTTCAACACGGTTGGCCTGTGAAACGGGACCGACGCCCGCTCGACTCACGCTGGAGAAGAGCGAATGCCTAAGGGGCCGAATGGGCAGAGTCTAGCACCCGGCCATGCCCATGCGTTACTCTCCGGGCCAGACGGCGATTGGTCAGAACTCTCGAGCCCAGACTGCTAGGGAAACTTGCGATGAACGAAAAAGAAGGACCTGCTAACCCCGACAACAAGCGGCGGATTCGGCCGGACGCAGCGGCGGGTGGTTTGGTGCCCACCCGGGCGTCGTTCGAGTCCTCGGATACCACGGGTGGCGATGCGTCGAAGGCCGAAACGAACGATGGCTTGGACGCCACCATCGGTATGGCACCCACTATGGGTCCCGATGCTGAGGCCGCGAAGCCTGCTGCGAAAGCGGCGCAGGTCGCGGGCACCGTGTCGCTCTCCGCGCCGAAATCCCAGGCCACGCCCGCAGGCCAGGTGATTGCCAATCGATTCGTTGTCAAGCAGATGCTCGGTCAGGGCGGCATGGGTCGCGTCTACGCGGTTCAGGATCGCCAGATCGAAGGCCGCGACGTCGCGCTCAAGGTGCTGCTGCCCAAGTACTCCAAGAATGAGCAATTCCGAAAGCTCTTCTTTCAGGAAGTGCGCGCCGCCCAGGAATTCGTCTCCGAATACATCTGCCAGGTGCGCGACACCGGCGAGACCGAAGATGGCAACCTTTTCTTCACCATGGACAGGATCGAGGGCGAGGCGCTGCGCGCGCTGCTCGATCGTGAAAAAGTGCTCGGAGCGCGCCAGGCGCTCGAGATCACGCGCCAGGTGCTGCTTGGATTGAACAGCGGCCACGAGAAGGGCTACGTCCACCGCGACATCAAGCCCTCGAACGTGATGCTCGCGGCGAGCGTTCCGAAGACCGACACCAATCCCTACGGCGTCGGCGTGCGGCTGCTCGACTTCGGCATCGCCGGCCTGGCCTCGAAGCTCGACGAGCGTTCGCGCGCGGGCACGGTCATGTACATGAGCCCCGAGCAGGCCAGTGGCGAGCGCCTCGACCCGCGCTCGGACCTGTTCGCCGTAGGCGTGCTGCTGTTCGAGATGCTCTCGGGCCACCGGCCATTCGACGGCTCGACCACGCGCGCGCTGGTGCAGTCGGTGCTCGAGACCAACTTGACCGCGCGGCTGGGCGAGATCCCGAATCTATCGAAGCAACTACGCAAGTTGTTGGAACGCGCGCTACAGAAGGACCGCAGCAAGCGCTTCCAGTCGGCCACGGACTTCGCGACCGAGATCGCGAAGTCGGAGGCCTACAAGTTGCCGAAGGAGGTTCCTGGCTGGGCATACGCGGGCCTGGGTGTGCTCGTGCTTGCCGCCGCGGCGGAGGGCTACAAGCTCAACCAGCTCTCCGGCGAATTCGAAAGGGTTGACGCCCAATGGAAAGGCGCTCAGGCCGATCGGACGGCTGCGGTTCTGGCGGCCGAGAAACCGCTTAGGGACGACATCAAATTCAAGGAAGAGGCCCTCTCTAAGCTGCAGAACGAGTTCATCGCACGGGGAACTGAGCTCGCCGAAGCTAAGGCAGGTCTTGATACCCTTAAGCTAGCCCAAGATAACAAGACCACGAACTCGGGCCAAGACGCATCTCAGTCCGAAGACCTCAGCGGACAACTCCAGGCCGAACGAGATGCTCGAAAAAACTTGGAAACCAGATTTTGGGCACTTGAGCAAGACGCGAAAAAATGGGAAGCGGACGCCAGACGGCTTGAGAGCGAGCGCGACAAACTCCAGCAAGAAGCAAGACCGGAAGCCCTTTGCGCTTCGACGTTCGACGAGGTCTGCAAACTGATCAAGGAAGACCTTGGGTTTCAAGCGCTGAGTACTTTGAAGGAAGCGCAAAAGAAGCACGGAACTTTCGACAAGATAGGCGTCGACGGTGGAGAGACCGTCGCAAGTCTCGCTGACGCCGCCAACCGCGTGTACGCCTATCGCCAATCCGTTCTCTTAGGCACTCCGGTCGACCGGCAGAACATGGTCGAGGCGAAAAAGAGCCTTGATAAGGCTGGAAAGGGCGCGTCGACCCTCGCTGTCGAAGGTGCCAGATGGGTCTATCTCCAACTTGACGGAGAGGAGTTGCAGGACAGACCGAAGCTCGTGCGCGACCTGTCCGAGGTCTTGATGCAGGAAGTCACCAAAGCACTCGCGAGCTCGCAGGAGAATGATTCGGCGGATTTCTCCGCCATCGATTTGTCGACGGTCTCGCGCGACGCGAAAGCGATCTTTGCCCACAAGGATCACTACGCATGCAGCAATCACCTGGCCAAAGCCGCGGAACTGCTCGTCGATCAACTGCGGCAGCAGGCTGCGCCGGGCAAGGTGCTTCAGTACGAAAAGCTGCTCGGTTTCACGACCCTGCCGGAGTTCGTGCTACGGCTGAATCAGGGCCAGTTCACGCTCGACGATGCAAGGACAGCCGACCTGCAGGCTTTCGAGTTTGCCCAGCGCTGGTACGCCGATGGTGCCGGTACCCAGACGTTCGAATGGAAGTTCGCCCGTCCGCCCGTTCCGACGGCAGCGACCAAGGATTGGCGGCAGGTCATGTGCCTGCAGTGGCAACTCTCGCAGGACAGCGCGAATTTCCCGATCAAGAAGAACCGCACGCAGGTACACCGCCTGCTAGAGCCCAACAAGAAACTGAATTGGGCCAGAGGCGTCAGCCAGAACGACTCGCGCTTTGAGATCCTGATTGGGACCTTCGATGCGGAAGGCATGTTCCCAGAGGGGGTCGAGGAAAAGTTCGAGTTCAAGTTCAATGTCGACGGCGCGCTGGTAGTCAAGGATTCGCCGACCACAATCGTCAAACTGCATGCCTGGGGCGAGGGGCTTTCGGTCGTGCCTTTCCCGCCGGTCGTGCAGGAGCCCGCCGTTCCGGAGGCACTGGCGAGTGCGGCGGAGTTGCGCAAGTTCCGCGACTACGTGAAAGCCCACCCACTCGCCTGCCTGGTCGTCGTCGACCCGAAGTCCTTGCGGACGCGCTGGCTCTCGCCTGAATTTGGCCTGGTCTTCGACGAGACACCCGGGAAGTTGAAGCGCGAACTCGTTTTCGCCTCGGATGTGCAATGACCGCGCTGGACAGTTATTCCCTCAGACTCAATGCCTCGATCTGGAGAACCATGAAGAGCTTCCTGATACTTCTCACAGTCGCCGTTTCGTGCCCGGCCTTCTTCGGCTGTGCCTCGGGAGGCGAAATGCCCGAGGACGCAAGTCTCGCCAAGCCGCCCGCGAGCTTGAAGGGCTTCGCGCCCACTACCAAAGTCGAGATCATCGAAGCCCGCGCGCGCTTCGTCGAAAACTACGAGAAGCTCTTCGACGAAGACCTGATCGATGATTACGGCGTGATCCCCATCGCGATCAAGCTGGGCCTGAAAGGCAAGGACTCCGAGCACGAGACGGTCTACGCCAGTCCGGAGGACATGGATTTCCGTCTTTACCTCGAGGACGGCAGCGCCCTGGAAGCCGTCAGTACGGCCAAGATCGCCGGCTCCGACGACGACCTCGAGAAGCGGCTGAACGCCCACGCGCTGAGCACGGACAACCTGCCTAAGTTCGATGCCACTGGCGACAAGTTCGTGTTCTTCCGCCTGGCCCCGCGCAAGCAATTCGAATTCTCCTCCGGACGCCTCACGCACCAGGTCGGCCACATCTCGCGCGTGTTGGCGATCGATCGCTCGCTGATGTCATTCAAGATCACCCACGCTGGGAAGGCGCTCCCCTTCTACATCGGTATCACCCGCGCCCAGCGCGGAGCGGAATAGCCAAGGACCTCGCCCCATGAGCCGCAACGTCACCGCACTACGACACTTTCACTGCCTCGTCGCAGCCCTCGCCTTTTCGCTGATCGGAGCCTGCGCTTCAGGCAATCCGTTCGCCGTGAATCGCGAGTACCTCGACAAGTCCTACAACGCGCTCGAGCAGGGCGACTTCAAGGCCGCGGCGCACAGCGGCGAGGCGCTGCTCGCCGGACGCGCTGAGCAGGCCTCCGAGTTCCAGCTGCAGCGCTACTACGCTGCATTCCTTTGCTCGCGCGCCCACGTCCAGGCCGCGCTGCGCGGTCCGTTCCTTACCGAGGCCGCGCCGTCGGGAGCAGGTGGAGGCATCGCGAGCGGACCCGGCGTGCAGGCAGGCGGAGCCGTCGACTCGCCGATTTCGCACTGGGTTGCGGCGTCGTATTACGCCGGGTTCGCGCGCGACCTCTACGCCGCCGCGGCCAAGGAACCGCTCAAGAAGGATGCGGAGGAGTTGCTTCCGGAGGGTCTCAAGAAAATGCCCATCGGTACAACTCAACTCAATCTCGACCTCACGCGGCTTGCCTTGCTACGTCGATTGGGATTGGATGTCGAGTGTTCAGCCATCCTGCGCCAAAGCCCCGAAATGCTCGACGTGGGCAAGTGCACGGCAACACTCACGCGTGCGGAACTCTCCGCGGAATTGTGGCCGTTGGTCTGCTTTGCGTGTTTCGCGCACAACCCCGTCGGCCAGAGTCCGTCCGACTTCAAGAACCAGGCGATCACCTACAAGTTTGGTGCGCAGGCGCTCGTGCTGGCAGACAAGTCACCGAATTCACTCCCGGCCGAATGTCGGAGCGAGATCATTCGCTGGGTGGAAGACAACCCGATCTTTGATTTCCAGTGCGATTGCAACAAGAGCTTCCAGGCGACTGCGCTGCTTTGCCGCGAGTGCCAGAAGAGCATCGTGGACTACAAGCTGGTCCCGAAGAAGAAGTGAGCACTCGGTCCCGCTGCGCCGCGCAATTCTAGTCCCAACTGCAGCGCTCAGGCACGCTGCAGCTCGGCCCACACCACGTCGAGCGCGCCTTGCGCATGCCGCTCAACGCGCCAGTTCGATCTTTTCCAGCGTCGCCAACCGGTCGCGCAGTTTCGCAGCTTCCTCGAAACGCAGTTCGCCCGCGGCGCGCAGCATGTCCTCGCGCACGCGGTAGATTTCGCCGCGCAATCGCTCGACATTCCAGGACTCCGCTTCATCGCGCGGCGCGGAGGCGTCGCCGGGCGCGCTGGCCAGTTCGACGTAGTCCATCTCGTACAACGCCTCGATGCCGTCGCGGATCGACTTCTGGATCGTCTTGGGCACGATGCCGTGTTCGAGATTGTACGCGCTCTGCGCGATGCGCCGACGTTCGACCTCAGCAACGGTCACGCGGATCGACTCCGTGATGGTGTCCGCGTACAGGATCACTCTGCCCTCGACGTTTCGCGCCGCACGTCCGCAGGTCTGGATCAGCGACGTGGCCGAGCGCAAAAAGCCTTCCTTGTCGGCATCGAGCACACACACCAGCGCGACCTCCGGCAGGTCAAGCCCCTCGCGCAACAGGTTGATGCCGACCAGCACGTCGAATTCGCCAAGCCGAAGATCGCGCAGGATCGACGAGCGCTCCAGCGCGTCGATCTCCGAGTGCAGATAGCGCACTCGAATGCCCAACTCGCCCAGATACGTCGTCAATTCCTCCGCCGAACGCTTGGTCAGCGTCGTCGTCAACACGCGCCAACCCTGATTCACCGTGCGCTTGACCTCGTGCACGAGATCGTCGATCTGCGTCGAGGCCGGCCGCAACTCGATCGCAGGATCGAGCAGCCCGGTCGGGCGCACGATCTGCTGCGCAACGCGGCCCTGTGAATGACTCAATTCATAAGCCGACGGGGTCGCCGAGACATAGATGGCCTGGCGTACCAGTGATTCCCACTCCTCGAAACGCAGCGGCCGGTTGTCGAGCGCGCTCGGCAGGCGGAATCCATGCTCGACCAGCGTGCCCTTGCGCGACTGGTCGCCCTTGAACATCCCGCCGATCTGCGGCACCGAGACATGGCTCTCGTCGACGATCACGAGCCAATCCTCCGGAAAATAGTTGAGCAGCGTGAACGGCGCTTCGCCCCGCTTGCGGCCGTCCATGAAACGCGAGTAGTTCTCGATGCCGTTGCACAGGCCGATTTCGCGCAGCATCGCCAGATCGTGGCGCGTGCGGCTGTCCAGGCGCTGAGCTTCGACGAGTTTGTTCGCCTTGCGCAATTCGTCCAGGCGCAGAACCAATTCCTCTTCGATACCCTCGCAGGCGCGCGTCACGCGATCGCGCGGCGTCACATAGTGCCCAGCCGGATACAGAGTGGCCTTTTCCAACTCGCGCAGGACTTCGCCCTGCAGCGGATTGACTTCGACGATCGCTTCGATCGTGTCGCCGAACATCTCGATGCGCAGCACGCGGTCTTCTTCGTAGATCGGAAAAACCTCGATCACATCGCCGCGCGCGCGGAACGTGCCGCGCCGGAAGTCGAGGTTGTTGCGCGCGTACTGCATCTGCGTCAGGCGCCGCAACAGGTCCTCGCGCTGCAGACTCTCGCCAGCTTTGAGCGTCAGGGCCATCTCGGCATAGGCATCAGGATTGCCAAGTCCGTAAATGCACGAGACCGAGGCGACGATCAAGACGTCGCGGCGCTCGAGCAAGGAGCGCGTCGCCGAGTTGCGCAGGCGTTCGATGTTCTCGTTGCGGCTGGCGTCCTTCTCGATGTACGTGTCGCTCGAGGGCACGTAGGCCTCGGGCTGGTAGTAGTCGTAGTACGAAACGAAGTACTCGACCGCGTTGTTCGGGAACAGTTCCTTGAACTCCGAGTACAGTTGCGCCGCGAGCGTCTTGTTGGGGCTGAGCACCAGCGTCGGCCGATCGAGTTCTTCGATGACCGCGGCCGCCGTGAATGTTTTGCCAGAGCCTGTGATCCCAAGCAGCGTCTGGTGGCGCGCGCCGGCGCGCACGCCGTCGACCAGCGAACGGATCGCACGCGGTTGATCGCCGGTCGGCTCGAAGCGGGCGACGAGTTGGAAGTGGCCCGGGTTCGGATTCGGCGCAACCGCGGCGGGCACATCCGGCTCGGCCGGCTGGGAGACTTTTCCGGAGGCCCGGGCCCCCGGGGCGACCCGCTGGCCGTCGCCGCCTCCGGGCGGATGGGCCCCACGTTGGGAGGCCGGTTTCTGTCGCGAGCGCGCCATGGAATGAACTCTAGCAGCCGGATCGAAGCGTGCGCGCGCTTCAAAGCAGCGCTGCCTGAGTCCAATCGAACCGGTCGTCGTTCCGGTTGCCATGCGCAGCACCCGCGATAGACCTGGCGGCCGGCGATTGGACTCGCGAGTTCCGTGAGTACACTGTGCTTCCTCACCTCGCACGCCCCGTGCGAGCGCATCCTGCCTCCTCCGCATCACGCCCGGCGCTGACTGTTTCGCGGCGCAACGCACCCATGGAATTTCGCCCCGGTACGTGCTCCTCCTGCAAGGCAAACTTCCGCATCCCTGCCAGCTTCACGGCCCACAGGGCCAAGTGCAGCAAGTGTGGTGGAACCGTCGAGATCGGCCCGGTCACCAACGACGGAGCCGGCTCCACGCCCGGCACAGCCAAGGCTGTCTCGGCACCGATCGCCGGCGCGGCGGCGCGACTGGCCCAGGCGCCGGAGTCCGCTGAGGCACATGTGCCCGCGGCCCAGCCCGTTCCGGCTCGACCAGTGCCGGCTTCCGTTCCTGCGAAGCCCGCGGCCAAACTGGCCGGCGCGGCCATGGCGAACGCAACCGCGCCGACGAAGTCGATGCAACGGGGCTCGGCGCAGGCTGCCGCCGCCCGGCGCGAAGCCGAAGAGGCAGAGCACGCCGAGACCATGGAGCGCTCGCGACGTCGTGCGCGGGTGAAGTCGAAGGACGGGAATCCGGTGATGATCGTCGTCGCACTAGGCGTGTGCCTGGTCATCAGCCTGATCGCGATGACGGTCTACAAGAGCAACGTGAGGAAGAAGAAGGATGAGGATGCGCGGATTGCCGCAGCCGCGATCGAAAGAGGCATACAGGACAAAAAGCTCGCCGCCGCGCAGCTCGCCGTCCGCGAAGCCGAGATGCGCAAGCCCGCCAAAGAAGCGGAGACTCCCGCCGGCGCCGATCCGAGCGTGAAGCAACCGAAGCCGGCGCCGAAGCCCGCGCAGCCCGCGCCCGAAAAAGCCGTCGAGGGTTACGACCTGTCCAAGATCCCGGACTTCGGTCCGGGCCCGGGCACGACTCCCGCGCAGTGGACCGAAGTGCAAAAACTCGCCGCCCAGCTGGTCGATTTTTCCCATGGCGTCCAGGCGACGAAGGCCGGCTACGCGCTCGAGGACCTGCCCAAGGAAGGTTTTCCCGCGATCCTCAACCAGTTGAAGAAACTGAAGCTCGACGACGAGAAGGGTTATGCCAATGCCGACCTGACGCGGCGCCTGCTCCAGCGCATCTGCCCCAACGGCAACATCAAGTGGCGCAGCCGGGACGAGAAGGACTGGCTGAAGTACAACCAGACCGCGATCAAGAAATGGTGCGATCTTTGGACCGCGGCCAGCAGCGACGATGCGTATTGGGCCAAGGTCACCAAGGACTGGTCCAAGGCAGCGACCGAAAAGCCAGCCCTGAAGCCGGACGAGAAGTGACGCGCGCGACGTCGGCTACTTGCGCTTGACCAGGACTGCGGAACCCGTCCCGCGCGGATCACTGACGCCTTCGACGACGCCGTCGGGCGCCACGCGAATCACCTGCACGCGTCCGAAGCGCGAATCGGAAGTGTGCACGCCCTGGCCGCGTCGCTTGAGCGCTTCCAGCAACTCCGTCGGCCAACCCGTCTCGAATTCCGTCAGCGCGGGCCGCCACTGCTGATGGAAACGCGGCGCGGCAACGGCCTGCGCCAGCGACTCATCGAACAAGAGCGTGCGCACGATCACCGCGATGATCGAAGTGATGATTTTCGGTCCGCCGGGCGAGCCGATCACCATGGCCACCGATCCGCCGCCGCGCCGCAGCACGGTCGGAGCCATCGACGAAAGCGGACGCTTGCCCGGAGCGAGTGCGTTGGCGGCACCACCTACCAGACCGAATTGGTTTTGAACTCCGGCCACCAGGGCGAAGTCGTCGATCTCGTTGTTGAGCAGGAAACCCGCGCCGCGCACCAGAATCCCCGAGCCAAAAGTGGAGTTGAGAGTGGTGGTCATGCTCAACGCGTTGCCCGCGGAGTCGAGCACCGAGATGTGCGTGGTCTCCCCGCCTTCGCGTGGCTCGGGCTGCGCCTGCATGTCCACGGCGGCGGTCTCACCGATCGACACACGCGCGCGCGCCACCCATTCCGGCGAGAGCAGCCGCTCCAACGGGACGTCAACGAAATCGGGATCGCCAAGGTGCTGCGCACGCTCGGCAAATGCGCACCTGAGCGCCTCGATCCACCAGTGCACGACGCGTTCAGGCAAAGCGGGAAGCGGCGCGGCATTGTCGAGCGGCGGCAGCATGGCTCGGCGCGCCGACTCGATCGGAAATCCATCGAGCACCGCGAGCGTCTGCAATAGTGCGACACCGCCCGAGCTCGGCGCGGGCATCGTGATCACCTCCATCCCGCGAAACCAACCGCGCAGCGGCGCGCGCCACACGGGTTGGTACTCATTCAAGTCCCGCGTCGAGACCAATCCGCGCGCGCCGACTTCCGCTCCGCCGGCGGCGCCGTTCACATCGCCAAGCAGGCAGAGCTCCGCCACGATCTGGCGCGCGACCAGGCCGCGGTAGAAAGGCTCCGGCCCCTGGCGACCCAACATTTCCAGCGTGCTCGCCAGATCGGCCTGCACCAGCCGCTGTCCCTTCAACAACTGCTTGCCTTCCGGATAGTAGAGAGCGCGCGCGCCGGGGGAGGACTCCAGTCGCTCGCGCAGGACCTCGTCGCCGAGTTCATGCTCGAGGGCGGCGTCGACCAGGAACCCATTGCGCGCGAGTTCGACTGCAGGCTTGCAGAGCGCAGCAAACGTGAACTTGCCTGAGCCCAATTTCTTGGCCAACTCGAACAGGCCGGCGGGCGAACCGGGAACGGCGACCGCCCAGGGGCCGGCGAGCGAAATTTTGGGCTGCGGCTTGCCCTGTGCGTCCAGAAAGCGCTCCGCGAACGCGCTGAGCGGTGCCCGCTCGCGAAAGTCCAGCGCCATGGGCTCGCCTTCGTGGGGCACGAACAGCGCAAATCCGCCGCCGCCGAGATTGCCCGCCTGGGGATAGACCACCGCCAGCGCCAGAGCGGTCGCCACGGCGGCATCAACCGCGTTGCCACCTTCGCGCAGGACCTTGGCGCCGACTTCGCTCGCGATCGGCGATTCGCAGACGATCATCCCGCTGCGCGGCCGCTGGCGCGGGGGTTCTGGATCGAGCTCACGTGGCGCACCGCAGCCCGTCGCCAGATACAGCAGAGTCCAGACGAACGCTTCGCCCTTCACAGCCATGCGGACCATGGCGTGACGGTCACGGGTGCTCGTCGCCGGCGTTCATCTCCTCGACCTTGACGCCACGTTCGCGCATGTAGCCGATCGACTGGTCGCTCGCGGCGTCCGCGCCTTCGATCTCGACCGCGACCAGCGCCAGTGTGTCGGTGATGCTGGCGGCGCGGATGTTCGGAATGACACCGAACTTGGCGCCCAGCGTATGACTGATGATCGGCTCGGAAATCAGGTGCTGGGGAAAGGTGCAGAAGTATTTGCGCAGGGCCATGGCGGGTGGGCTCCATTCGCTTCGACTCGCGCGCTGCGAACACCGCAGAGCGCGGCAGTCCTGATCGGCGGGTCCAGCGAGGGCGGAGATTCCGGACGGTGTATCCAACAGAAGCGAGGCCGACACCGCAAGCGCTTCTCCTTCCGCGGAATTTAGCCCGTGTCGAAACGCGCTACCCGGCGTCGATTTGCAATCAGTGCGAAACACAGCCCAAACGCCAGACTGCCCGTGGCCGCCCAAGGCGCGTTCCAGGGTGTGCGCTGGAATCGGTCAGTACCCACCGGCGCGTACATGGAACGATGCCATGCCATGTCGCGCACTCCAGAGCACTCTCCCAAGTAAACGAAGGGAGACATGTCGAGCAGGACGCTCGCCGCGGGCGCCGGCCAAGCTGCCCCCAAGATGCCGCCACGTGCCGGCAAACCGACGAGCAGGGCGGCCGCGAGCAACAGGCAGGCGGCGCTGACGGCAGTCCTGCGCCCCAGGATGCCTGCCCCGACTCCCATGAAGTAGAGGCCGGTCCAGGCCAGCGCTCCAAGTGCCGGCGTGGGCAGGCTGGCACGCGTCTCCCCGGCACTGAGCAGGGCGAGAGCAATGGCCCAGAGTGCCGGCGGCACGGCACCAAAGCGCAGGGGATCGATGCGCGCTCCTCCCAGGAGCGCTCCGGCCGCCGGGGCCAACATGGAGATCCAGCACAGCAATGCAAAGGTATCGCAGCCTGGAATGCAGGCCGGCAGGGCCCCTAGCGCGCCAAGGCCGAGTCCTATGGCGAGCGACTTCAGCTGCGAGGGCCGCGAAAAAAGTGCGCTGGATTGGGCGAACTCCGTTCCGGCCTTCGGTTCGACTGCGCTCACGTCCGAAGTATAGGGCCTGACGCTTCACTCCATGCCAGGTCAAAGCTCGGCTGCTCACCACGCAATCCGGCCTTGATCGATTGAGTCCGGCGAGCAGGCAGCCGCGCAAGGCGGCGAAGGATCGTGCCCGTGAACCCGCGCAAGCAGATCGACATCCAGGAAGTCCAGTACGACGAGCGGCGCGACGCCTACCGCCGGCCGCAGACGCAGGCCCATCGGCTCAGCCTGTCCGTGAAGACGCCAAGCGGCGAGGACTTCATCGGCATGTTCCACGATCTCTCGATTTCCGGCGCATCCGCCAAGTTCGATGTCAGCGCGAACAAGCTCATCGTCGGACATGTCGTGATCTTGCTCATCGGTTCCATGACCCGAACCGCCAAGGTGATCGCCAATGCGCGCGTCATGTTCAACAGCGAAACTCAGGGCGGCAGGCACTGCGGGTTCCAGTTCACGGAGCCCAAGGCGCTCAACAAACAACTCGACAGTTTCTACGGCCGATTCTTCAACCGGCGCAAGGCGCCGCGCGTCGGCATGCCGCTCGACAAGCGCGTCGCCGTGCAGCTTTTCGTGACCGGCACGGAAGTCAAGGCCGAACTCGTCGACCTCTCGGCCGAAGGCATGCAGGTGCGCATGAAGCGCGCCCAGGCCAAGACATTCGACGGAGCGAACCACCTCTTCCTGCGCATGACCTTGCCCGGCCAGCAGGCTGAGATCAGTGGCCGCGCCGCGATCCTGCGCAGGTCGCAGACGAACGACACGGTGACTTTTGGGCTGGCCTTCGACCTGCTCCAGGAACGAGGAATTTCAAAGCACGTCGCCGCGCTGCATTCGTGGATCGTGCACCGCTCGCACGAGATCTCGATGTGGGACGGCGCGCTCACCAAGCCGGATGTGCCCCGAACGCCGCCTGGTTCGAATGCAGCGCCTGGTTCGACCACGGAACGTCGAGCGGGCTGAATCGAGAGCGTGGAGCCCGGCGCCGGCAATGCCGGCGTTGGGATGGCGCAAACCCATCGGCCAATCGTGTCCTCGCCGCGCTCGGCTGAGTCGCGGCGGCTCGCCGAGCCTGCGGCTTGCGGCAGTGGCGCGCCGTCCCCGGCTGCCAGGCGTGCCCGGCGAATTGGATCACTTTTGCCGTAGCGAGCCCTAAGCTGATGGCGACATGCGATTCATGGTTTCCCTGATCGGCGCACTGCTCGTCTGCGCCTGCGCGAGCGCGCCGCCCGTGCAAGATCCGCTGGCTTTGCCAGCCGTGGCGGTGCTGATTTTCGTGCGCGCGGATTGCCCGGTCGCAAATCGCTACGCGCCGACGATCCGCGCGCTTGCCGAACGGCACGCGGCACGTGGTACACGCTTCGTACTCGTGTACACCGACGCGGATGCCACGAGCGAAGTCATCGCGCGGCACGAACTCGAATTCGGATTGGCGCTCGAGACTCTGCGCGATCCCGAGCATGCCTGGGCCCTGCGCGCCGGCGTCACGGTGACGCCCGAGGTTGCCGTGTACGACACGGCGCATCGGCTGGTCTATCGCGGTCGCATCGACGATCGCTTTGCGGCGCCGGGCATTTCGCGGCCAGAACCTCGCACGCAAGACCTCGAGCGTGTGCTCGAAGCCCTCGAGCGCGGCGACTCGCTGCCCTTCACTTCCACCGTCGCGGTCGGTTGCCCGATCCCCGCGTTGTGAGCGCCGCGATGTTTTTCTGGATGGCCCTCGCCTGCTTGCAAGCGGAACCGCAGACCGCGACGTTCAATCGGACGGTCGCGCCAATCCTGTGGCAGCATTGCGCAACGTGTCATCGCCCCGGTGAAGTCGGCCCCTTCGCGCTGCTCACGTTCGCCGATGCGAAAAAGCGCGCGGCGCAGATCATCGAGCGCGTCGAGGCAGGTGCCATGCCGCCGTGGATTCCCAGCGCAGAATCGCTGCCCTTCGCCGGCGAGCGCAGGCTCAGCGCGACGGAGAAGCGGACGCTGCGCGACTGGCTCACGGCCGGAGCGCCGCAGGGCGATGCGAAAGAGCTTGGAACGCCGCCTATTTTCCACGCGGGCTGGCAGCTTGGCACGCCGGACCTGATCGTCGAGATGCCCGAGTCCTACGTGGTTCCCGCCGACGGACCCGATCTGTTCCGCAACTTCGTCGTGTCGACGGCGTCGAAGGATCCGCGCTGGATTCGAGCGATCGAGCTGCGGCCCGACAACGGCCGCGTGGTGCACCACGCCGAAGTTCTCGTCGACAAATCGAGCTCCGCGCGCCGTCTCGACGCGCGCGAACCCGGCGTCGGATTCGCGAGCCGGACGGCGGGGCAGGCAGCCAAACCCCAGGGATTTTTCCTGGGCTGGACTCCTGGCAAATTGCCTCGCGAACAACCCGCGGGGCTGGCCTGGCGTCTGGCCCCGGGCGCCGATCTTGTGTTGCAGTTGCACCTCGTCCCCACAGGCAAGCCAGAGTCTCTGCGGGTCAAAGTCGGACTGTGGTTTGCGCCGCGGGCGCCCGAGCGCCGGCCCGTACTCGCGCGACTAGGTTCGACGGTCATCGACATTCCCGCGGGCGAAGCCAACTATGCGATTGCCGATCAATTCACGCTTCCGGTGGCGGTTGAATTGCTCAGCATCTATCCGCACGCACACTTCCTCGGACACCTGATGTCAGCCGACGCGATCCTGCCCGACGGAAAACGTACCGCCGTGTTGCGCATCGACGACTGGGACTTCAAGTGGCAGGACGAGTATCGGCTTGCGCAACCGCTCGAGCTGCCGGCAGGCAGTCGGATCGAGATGCGCTACACCTACGACAACTCGGCGCAAAATCCGCGCAACCCGGCGACCACACCGCGGCGTGTGACCTACGGACCGAATTCGAGCGACGAAATGGGCGACCTGTGGGCCTGCCTGCTCGCGCGCGACGGCGCGGACACTGCCAAACTGGAGGGCGAGCTCGCTCGCCGCGACGCAAACGCCCTGCGCGCGGGCATCGAAGCGAGTCTGGCGCTCAATCCTGATTCGGTGATCGGCCACTTGAGCCGCGGTTCGATGTTGCTTGACGAAGGCAAGCCCGAGCGCGCGGCCGAAGAATTCAAGATCGCATTGCGGCTGGATCCACAGTGCGCGGATGCTCAATTCAACCTGGGCGTCATGGCGCAGGATCGGGGCGACTTCGCCGGCGCGGTGCGCGAGTTCGACGGGGCACTGAAGAGCTCGCCTTTCTATCCAGAAGCCTGGAACAACCGCGGCTTAGCCATGTTGAACCTGCAGGATCTCGTCGGCGCGATCGAGTCCTTCGAGCAGGCTCTCGAGCAGGATCCCGAGTATCCCGACGCGCACTTCAACCTGGGAATGATCAAGGCCCGCGCGCGCGACATGCCCGGCGCGCGCGCGCGCTTCGAACGCGCGCTGGCGATCGATCCTGAGCACGTGGAGGCGACCTTCAATCTCGGAAACGTGAGCCTGCAATCGGGTGATCGCGCGCGCGCGCTCGTGCTCTACCGCAGAACGCTGTTGCTCTCGCCGGCCCACGCCGGTGCGACGGCGATGCTCGCGAAGCTCGAGCCGAAGGCGAAGTGAGCGCGAGACCTACGCAAGCTGCGCCCGCGATCCCTCGACCTGCGCCAGGATACGCTTGCGAATGTGGGGCGAAGGGATCGACGGAGTTCTTCGCCAAGCAAGTGAAGCTGGCTCGGCACTCTGCTCCGCCGTCCGAATTCCGATTGCGCGACGCCTCTGGCGCTCACGCGCCGGCAGGCCACGGCAGCCGATCCGCGAAGCGAATCGAACCGCCGGAAGTAGAGCAATCGGCAGCCTTGGCCCCCCATCGTCGGCCTGGCCATTCTGACTTCGTTGTTGAGGGGCCCCGAGGAGCTATCCTGCGCGACGGCTACGCTGGCGGGATGTGGTCTGTGGAAGGTCGCCTTTCGGCGACTTCGCGCGGCCGCGATCCGCGGCTCGGAGCACATTGATGAATTGGAACAAAATCGGGCGCTGGGTCCTTCTCTTCGGCAGTCTCGTACTCGGCGCCCTCGCGGGCTGGGGCGGCTTCATGCTCTTCGAGGCCAAAGTGCCGGAGGCGATGCAGACAACCATGCTGGCAGCCGAAGCGCGGGTCTATTACCTGGGCGGTGGTTTGGCGTTCGGCTTGCTGATCTTTGCCTGGAATTGGGTGGGAATCCGCATCGCCTCGAATTTCGCCGTCGCGAAGACCAAACGCGAGTCCACTCCGAAAAGGTGAGCGGCAGCAGAGCGCGCTTGGCGCGGCGCGGGCTCCAGACTCAGTCCGTGGCCGTCAGGCGCCGAGCCTGGAGCACCGCGCCAGGAGCATCGGGCGCGCTCGCGTCTGCGCCGACCGCCCGCGCCAGTTCTGGCAGCGCCGCAAAGGGTCCCCCGCCGATCAGGATCGGCGCAGCAGCGGCTCCAAGCTCGCGGCGCAGCAATGCGATCAGCGCCGCCGCGCCGCGAAGTTGAGATCCGAGCTGCACGGAGAGCGCGATCAAGTCCGGATGCAGATCGCGGGCAGCCAGTGCGAGATCTCGAGCGGGAGTGTTGGCGCCGAGGAAGGCCACCTGAAAACCGTCGAGGTCGAGCTGGTCGCTGACCATGCGCGCGCCAAGGTCGTGCAAGTTGCCGGGCACGGAAGCCAGCAGCACGAGCTTGCCTTTGCGCGGAGCGCGGGCGGAGGCGGCCATGGAACGCAACAGCACGAGCGCGTCGCGCACGACGTTCGAAGCCAGATGTTCGTCGGCGGCGTGGATCTCGCCGCGGTGCCACATGCTGCCGATCTCGGTCTGGGCCGGCGTCAACACCTTGGCGTGCAGCTCCGCCACGCTCGCGCCACGGGCGTACGCATCGGTGATCAGGCCGATCGCGTCGCTGCCGCGCGCTTCGAGAACGGCCAGCAGAAAGCGCTGCAAGAGCTCGGTCCAGGGCGGATCCTCCAGGAGCTGCTCGTCTTCGTCCGACGTTGCCGCGGCCAAGCTGTCTTTCGCGCGTCGAATGCAGGCCGCGACCAGCGCAACGCATCCGTCTGGCAACGCCGCGCTCAATTCCTCGCGCAGCGCGACCAGATTCTCGCGCAAGAGCACGACGTCGATCCCACTCGCCTTGAAGGCGGAGCGCACCCAGCTCACGTGCATCACGAAGAGTTCGGGACATCCACAGGCCAGCGCATTCGCCAGGTACGTCAGCCGCACCTCGGTGTCGCGCAGCCAGTCGTCCATCGGCGAAGCCGTGCCCAGCAACGGCGCCGCAGAAGCGCCGGGGAATTGACGTTCGAGCGCGGCGCGAGCATGAGCGCGCAGCGAGGCTTCGATCAGATCCGCGACGAATTCCCCCTGAGCGTGCATCGAAAGTGTTGAACATCATCGCTAGCGCGCCCTCGGCTCGCAAGCCACCCCCGCGCACGCAGTCGGGCGGCACTCGCGCGTGCCCAAGTCCTGGCTTTTTCATCGGCTGGTGTGGAACGTGATCTCGATCTAGGATCCCGGCATGAGCAAGCTCAAGAAATCAGCGGCGACCGGTCCGGCCATCAACATCGGCATCAACGAGAAAGACCGCGGCGCCATCGCCGCCGGCCTGTCGCACCTGCTGGCCGACACGTACACGCTTTACCTGACCACACACAATTTCCACTGGAACGTCACCGGGCCGATGTTCAACACGCTGCACCTGATGTTCATGGCGCAGTACACCGAACTGTGGAACGCAGTCGACCCCGTCGCCGAACGCATCCGCAGCCTGGGGCATCCCGCGCCCGGCTCTTACGCAGCGTTTGGAGCGCTGGCATCGATCCAAGACGCCCCCGCCGTGCCACCCAAGGCGTTGGAAATGATTCGCATTCTAGTCGAGGGCCACGAGGCTGTGGCTCGCACCGCACGCGGCGTCTTTCCGCTGGCCGAGAAGGCCGGCGACCAACCGACCGCGGATCTGTTGACGCAACGCCTGACCGTGCACGAACAGACGGCATGGATGCTGCGCAGCCTGCTCGAAGAGTAGGTCTACCCGCTGGGGGAATTGCCCGGAATGTGAGGCTTGCGCTGGAACCGCCAGCGTGGCCTGCGCCTCGCCCTTCCTCAGGCGAGGCGCGAGAGCAGGGCGAGCAACAGGAGCGCGACGATGTTGATGATCTTGATCATCGGATTCACCGCCGGGCCGGCCGTGTCCTTGTAAGGATCCCCGACCGTGTCTCCTGTGATTGAGGCCTTGTGTGCTCCCGAGCCTTTGCCGCCGTGGTTGTGGTCCTCGATGTACTTTTTGGCGTTGTCCCAGGCGCCGCCGCCGGAGGTCATCGAGATCGCAACGAACAATCCGGTGACGATCGTGCCGAGCAACATCGCGCCCAGTGCGCTGAACGCCGCAGACTGCCCGCCCACTCCCAGTACAGCGAAGTACATGACGATCGGCGCGGCGACCGGCAGCAGCGAGGGCAAGATCATCTCCTTGATCGCGGCCTTTGTCAGCAGATCGACCGCGCGGCCGTAGTCGGGCTTCGCCG
>JAYUOR010000709.1:0-2667 GCA_043760765.1 Planctomycetota bacterium
TCCGTCCTCCTGCTCGTCCTGCCCCAGAAGCCGATCAAACTCGGCCTCGACCTCGCGGGAGGTGTGCGGCTCGTCTACAAGCTCGACTTCGAGCAGGCCTACAAGGACGGCGCGCTCGACCCGAACGCGTCCAAGGACACGGTCATCAACGAGACGATCGAGATCATCCGCGGTCGCGTCGACCCGGAAGGGGTGCGCAACCCGACGATCCGCCGTCTGGGTACGGACCGCATCGAAATCTCGCTGCCGCGCAGCGTGCAGGTCACGGGCCAGGACGCGCGCGGAGCCTGCGCGAAGGACATCGCGGGCGCGGATCAACCGGACAAGCTGCGCGAGGACATCGAACTGTCGATCGCCAATCCGGCCATGATCGAGCGGTTTCCCAGCAGCGGTGGTGTGATCGAAATCGGCCGGGAAAAGATCCGCTACCTCAGTCGCGCCGACACGAGGGATGCCGCGGGTGTGCTGACTGCCTGCAAGCTGGTCGGAATCCAGCGCTCCGAAGGTTCGACACCGCTCGAGGCCCACCCTGCCGGTTCCGCCGTCGTGCTGGTCAGCGACGATCAGATCGAGCGTTTGATCACCGAGCTTGGCGACATGCGCTTCTTCATCGGCGCGACCGAAGCCGCCTTCTCGGCCCAGGGCAAGGACATGGCCGCGTCGCGGCAGAAGGTCCTCGACTGGTTGAAAAAGCCGGAGAACGGGCAAATCTCGCTCAGCGTCTACAACCAACTCGCGGAAGCGCAAGGCGGACCGCCGGCAGGCTTCCGCTGGTACACGCACCGCCTCGAGGAAGGCCGCGGGATCGTCCCGCGCGACCAGCGACGTCTGGATGCGCTCTCGGTTCCCAAGGCCGAATGGACGTTCGTTGGCAAGGACCTCGCCAGCGTCACCAAGAGCCAGGACCGCGTCGGTTTCCCTGCGGTCAGCTTCCAGCTGCGGCCGGAAAAAGTGCAAGCCTTCGGTGACTTCACCGGATCGCACGTCAACGAGCCGATGGCGATCGTGCTCAACGACGAGATCGTCTCCTACGCGAACATCGGCGAGAAGCTGCCGGGCCAGGCGCAGATCTACGGACGCTTCACGCAGGTCCAGGTGGATAGCATGGTCAGCGTGCTGCGCTCGGGCTCGCTGCAGATCAAGCCGATCTTGCAACAGCGCGAGGACGTCGGCGCCACTGTCGGCCAGCAGTACGTGGACCAGGGCTGGATCATGGCGCTTACCGCCGTGGGCATCATCGTCCTGTTCATGTGCGTCTACTACAAGATGCTGGGCGTCTACGCATCGATCGGCCTGCTCATCAACTTGTTGATGCAAATGGGCGCCCTGGTCGCATTCCAGGCGATCCTCACGATGCCCGGCATCGCGGGCATCATCCTCGGCGTCGGCATGGCGGTGGACGCGAACATCCTGATCTTCGACCGCATGCGAGAAGAACAGGACAGCGGCAAGAAACCACTGCAAGCCGCCAAGGCCGGCTTCGGCCACGCGATGAGCGCGATCGTCGACTCGAACGTCACGACGGTCCTGTCCGGGTTGATCCTGTACTTCATCGGCACGGGCCCGATCCGCGGTTTCGCGGTGACCCTGATCATCGGCGTGCTCACCTCGATGTTCGCTGCGGTCGTGATCGTGCGCCTCCTGGTTCACTGGCACCTCGAGCGCTACCCCAACGAGCCCTTCAAGATGAAGCGCTGGCTGGCCGACGCGAACTACGACGTGGTCGGCAAGACCAAGCTCGCGATTGGCATCTCGGTCGTGCTCATGACCGCAGGCGTGTGCTTGTTCATCTACCTGCCTTCCAAGAAGAAGTTCGGCATCGACTTCCTCGGCGGCGCGACGTTGCGCGTGCGCACGGAGCAGGCCCAGGTCGACGAAGTCCTGCGCGCCAAGGTGCAGGGAATCGGGCCGGAATTCGCGTCGGCCGAAGTCGTGGGACTTCCCAGCTCGAAGGTGGCGCCCGGTCAGTTCACGCAGTTCCGGATCACGTTCAAAACCGACTTCGACATGGAGAAGGTTGGAGGGGGCGCTGGTGAGGAGAAGGACTTCAAGCAGAAGGTCAGGATCGGTCTCGCCGACGTGCTCCAAAAGGACCAACTCGAAGTCGCGCAAACGCAGTCGGCCGAGGCGAGCGCGGTGACCGGCAGCCTTTACTTCGAAACGAATCACCCCCTAGCCGACGTCAAGTCCAGGCTGGAAGCCGCGCAGCTTCAGGGTGCGACCCAGCTCAAGGACGTCAACGTCGCCCTGCGCGAGGGTCGCCAGGACACGTTCACGTTCACGGCTTCGACGCGCGCGGGGCTCGCCGACCTGCTGCTCGTGGACATGGTCAAGTCCGCATTCATCGGCACGACCGATTCGGCGGGCAAGGAAATGCGCTTCGCCGAGCAGATTCCCGAAGCGAGTGTCATCGGCGGACAAGTCGTCAGCGAGCTGCGCGACTCGGCCATCAAGGCCCTGTTGCTCTCGATGTTCATGACCGTGATCTACATCCGCGTTCGCTTCCTGGAGTACTCCTACGGTTTCGCGGCCGTGGCCTCGCTGATCCACGACTTGACCTTCACCGTGGGCGCGATCTCGTTCCTGGTCGCGGTGCCGTGGATCCACACCGAATTCGACATGGGCTCGATCGCGGTCTTCCTGACGATCGTCGGCTACTCGATCAAC
>JAYUOR010000710.1:0-2665 GCA_043760765.1 Planctomycetota bacterium
GAGTTGGGGAGAACGCCACGCGCACGCGCAGGCGCAACGCACAATCTACCAGCGCCCCTGCGAACTCCCTACCGGCCCAGTGCAACGCGCAGCCGGCGCGCGCGAATAGAATTGGGCCCCGTGCGCAGGCGGGCTCCTTCCGCACGCTTCGTCCCAGTCCAGCGCGGTCCGGTCCGCCCCCAAGCTACATACCACCATGGCTCCTACGCTGCTCCTCGTGACCGCGCTGTTCGCGGGCTTCCTGGCTGCCCTGGCGTTGATCGCCTTCGCGGCCTTTCGCTTTTCCGCCAAACGTGAAGGCCCGGCACTGGGCTTTCCCGGCGGCTGCGCGCTGACGACCGTGCTGCTTGGCGCCGCGTTCTTCGCCATGGTCGGATTCGCGATCGTCGTCGGCGTCGTGGTCGTGCATCGCGCTGAGGAGTCGGGCGTACTCGAGCACTGGCGCCAACAGCTGGGCCAGCACAGCGAATGGTCGTCGGAGTCGGAGTCGGAGTCGGAACCGGAAGCGGACGAGAACGAGAACGAGAACGAAGCGGGAGACGAAGCGCCCGCTCCTCCCGACGCGCCGAGCCTGGACGGAATCAAAGTCGACGGCGTCAAATCCTCAGGCGACGTGCGCGAGTATTGATCGCCGCGCGCGTCTCGGTCAGGCTGGCGGATATGCAGGATCGCGCTCTGCCCGCCGCGGCACGCTGGCTCCCCGAGCGCACGTTCGCGGGCCAGGTTGCCCTCGTCACCGGCGGCGGGACGGGCTTGGGACTTCAGATGACGCGCGGACTGGCGGCGCTCGGAGCCGAAGTGATCATCGCTTCGCGCAATCCTACGCACCACGCTGCCGTGCTCGAGGAAGCGCGCGAACGCGGTTGGAAGGTCCACGCCATCGCGCTCGATGTGCGCGAGCCCGTAGCGGTCGAGCGCGCCGCGGCTGACCTCGAAGCACGCTTCGGCCGCATCGACATCCTGATCAACAACGCGGCCGGGAATTTCCTGTGCCCGGCCGAACGGCTCTCGGCGCGCGCGTGGCGCAGCGTGCTCGGCATTGTCCTCGACGGCACGTTCTTCTGCTCGCGCTACGTCGGCCGTTCTATGATCGAAAAGGGCCGCGGGCAGATCCTCAACATCGTCGCGACCTACGCCTGGACTGGCATGCCCGGTGTCGTGCACTCGGCCAGCGCCAAGGCCGGCGTGCTGGCGATGACCCGAACGCTTGCCGCGGAATGGGCGCGTTTCGGTATTCGAGTCAACGCCGTGGCGCCTGGCCCCTTCGACTCCGAGGGCGCCGCGGAACGGTTGTGGCCCGAACCCGGCATGCGCGAACGGCTGGAGGCACAGGTACCGCTGCGCAGGCTCGCGACCGCGGAAGAAGTCGCGGGCCACTGCCTGTATCTGCTTTCCCCCGCCGCGGAGTACATCACCGGCGAGTGCCTGGTCGTCGACGGCGGCCTTTCGCTCGGCCGGAACATGTGGGCGCCGGGCGAATCGCGCCGCAAGCCGGCCGCGGAGTGACCATGGACCGCTCCAAGCTCCCGACCGAACAGCGCAATCCTGCTTCACTGGAGCTGGATCAGCTCACGACCGAAGCCGCCGTGGAATTGATCCAGTCCGAAGATCGCACGATTCACGCGGCGCTTGGCGCCGCGAAAGAGCAGATCGCCAAAGCGGTCGACTTGATCGCGTTGCGGCTGCGCGCAGGTGGTCGTTTGTTCTATCTAGGTGCGGGAACGAGCGGACGCCTCGCACTGCTCGACTCGGTCGAGTGTCCGCCGACGTTTCAAACCGATCCGCAACTCGTGCAGGCGTTGATCGCCGGCGGTGCGGCAGCGCTCAACGGTGCGGTCGAGGGCGCGGAAGACGATGAAACCGGCGCCGCGCGACAATTGGAAGGCAGAGGTTTCGGGCCCGGCGACGTGCTTCTCGGTGTCGCTGCGAGCGGCACGACTCCTTTCGTGCGCGCGGGCATCGAGTTCGCGCGCAAGCGTGGCGCAGCGACGGTGTTCCTGGCCTGTGTACCGAGCGAGCTCGTCGATGACTCCGCCGACGTCTCGATCCGCGTGGTGACGGGACCCGAAGTCTTGACCGGATCCACGCGCATGAAAGCTGGAACGGCGACCAAGCTCGTGCTCAACACGATCAGCACGCTGGTCATGGTGCGCCTGGGCAAGGTGCACGGAAACTTGATGGTTGCCGTCAACACGCGCGGCAACGCAAAACTCGAGGACCGCGGTGTTCGGCTGGTCGAGGAAATCGCGGGCTGTGATCGCGACGCTGCAGCGCGCTGGCTGCGGCTCGCCGAAGGCCAGGTGCAAGTCGCCGTGATCATGGCCCGTCGCGGGCTCGATGCGGGCGCAGCTCGCAAATGCCTTGCACAGAGCGGCGGGATCTTGCGAGCGGCGCTCGGTGATGGTTGAGCACCGGACGCGGCGCTCAAAGCCGTGCGCGAACCGCCTCCAGGAAGCGCTCCCAGTCCATCGCCGGACCTGGATCGTACTTTTCGCGAGTGACGTGATTGTGGCCGAGGATGCCGCGAAAATCGGCGAATTCCTCGGGCGAAAGCACGTCCGCGCGCACGCGACCTGACGCGTCGCGCGGTGCATCAGGCTCGATCTTCGGCAGCAGGCGACACAGCACGGCGCTGAGCTTGATCAGCGTGTCGTACTGCTGTGGC
>JAYUOR010000711.1:0-2658 GCA_043760765.1 Planctomycetota bacterium
ACTGCTCCGCCGAACAATTGCTCAGGCGTCTACTCGTTCGACATGAACGCCTTCGCCGTGGGTGCACTTGGCGGGACGCCTGCGCCTTATCTCGTCGTACCCGGCACGCTCGTCGATGTTCAGTTTTGGGGGCGTGACAACGGCTTCCCGACGCCCAACAACTCGACACTCTCTAACGCGCTGGAGTTCAACGTCTGTCCTTGATATGGGTGGACTCGTCAATCCATCCGTTGACGATCACGCTGATTTAGTGGTTCGAGGCCGGCTACCCTTGTGGTGGCCGGCCTCGATCGCTTCGCACGAGTGGCGCGTGTCGCCGGCAGATTGTGCGAGCTTGCCCCGAACGCCGGTCCAGGGTGGGGGGGCATGGTCACGGTGACCCGAGTCCACCGATTGGGGTGGATTTCCGGGGCTCAAGACGTGTTTGCACACGCCTTGCAGAAGCGGCCCTACCGGGCTTGCGTTCTAGCGCGCACAATCGATGGGGTCCGCGCTGGAGTTGGCTCCGCCGCGGACTTCGCTCGCTCACCAGCTCCCCGTGGCACAGTTTTCCAGAACGCTCGCTGCTTCATGCGCGTTTCGCGCGCTCACGGCGTTGTCCTTCGCAGCGATACTCGCCGGCGGAGCAGCCGCGCAATCGACACAGGCGTTGACCGGATTTCAGCGCCTGGCCGCGCGGCTTGGGCCTGGAAATTTCCCGACCGGGACCGCTGTGATCGTCGCGCAGGTCGAGGCTCCCGTTGGAAAAGCGTATGGCCCCAATGCGAGCTTGTCAGAGTTCATCGGCAAGGCAATCACGCCGAAGAGTGGCGTGCCCTTCTTTCAGGCGGGCCGTCTGCCGCTCGCTGCCAGCGAACACGCGACCCTCGTCGCGCAATATCTGTTCGGCTCGCAACTTGGCATCGCACCCGGAATCAGCGCGATCGATTCCTATGAAGCCAACCACTGGCTCGGCGCCGGATTTCTGGGAGGCAGCGGTTCGACTCCGCCGCTCGTCGCGGGCGAGAAGATCATCAATCACAGTTGGATCGGCAACGCAGGTGCCAATAGCAATGCGTTCCTGCGCAAACTCGATGCGGCCATCGAAGCTCAAGGCCTGATCGTCTGCGCCGGCGTCAACAACGGCAGCGGGCCCCTAGATGTCGCGCTGTTCAGCCACGCGTTCAACGTGATCGCCGTAGGGCGCAGCGATGGATTGCATCACGCGGGCAATACTGCGCTCAGCGTCGATGGGCCTGATCGCATGAAGCCCGAGATCGTCGCGCCCGCCGGCGCCACGAGCCTCGCCACGCCGCTCGTGTCCGGCGCCGCTGCGCTGCTCGTTGAAACCGCGCGCACGAATCCGAACATCGCGGCCAATCCACATGCGGCGCTTCCGGAAGTGATCAAGGCCGTGTTGATGGCCGGCGCGGAGCATCGGCCCGGATGGTCCAACGCTGCGATCCAGAAGGGAATTCTGCGCGGCGCCACTTCGACACCGCTCGATCCGATCTTCGGCGCCGATCAGGTCGACGTCGACGCAAGTCATTGGATACTCACGGCCGGCGAACAGTCCGCGGGGCAGAGTGCGGCGCTCGCGCTCGACGGCCTTCCCGCGGGATGGTCGGAGATTGACATCGGTTCCGGGCAAAGCCGCTGGCTGCGCTTTGAGGTCGAAGCGAACAAGCCATTCGTTTCGATCCTCGCGGCATGGAATCGCAGTGTGGCTGCGGATTACGCGTCGTGGTCGCTCGCCGATATCGATCTCGAGCTGTGGACGGTCGATGCGCAAGGCGCGCCGGCCACGCTGCTCGGCACGCCCGCGGGGACGTACTTTGCGCGCGGCAACGTGCTCAGCGACAGCGCCTTTGACAACGTTGAGCACCTGTATCTGTCCGATCTCGCGGCCGGCGAATACTTGCTCGAGATGCGCCGCGGGCTGGACAGCCTGCCGAACGTCCACGCTGCGTTGGCCTGGCATTTTGCCTGCGCCGCACCGATTCTTTACGGCACAGCCAAAACTACTTCGCTGGGCACGCTGCCAAAGTTGCGATCGACGGGCGTGCCGTCGTTGTTCGGTGCCGACTTCGAACTGACCGTCACGGGTGCCGTGCCCAAGCAGATCGGATTCGTGTTGACGAGCAGCGCGCGCGCGAATCTGCCTTTCGCTGGGGGAACGTTGCTGCTGATGCCTCCACTGCGGCGACTGCCGCCGGTGCAACTGGATCTGGCCGGCAACGCAAGGATCCCCATTGAAGTCAAATCGGCAATGGTCGGTACGACGCTCGACCTGCAGTTCTGGTTCCGGGATCCGCAGCATGTGGACGGAACGGGCAGCGGACTCAGCGATGCGCTCGAAGTCAGGTTCTGCCGCTGAGTCGAGCCGACGCAAGTTTTTCCAGAAATTCGGGCCGCCTGGGACTGTTGGGGCAGTCGTAGATGTAGAGCTGCCGCGAAGTAGGGCAGCCGACTTCCACCGGCACGAGAGCGAAGGCCCAGCATGCACTACGACTTCAGTCAGGTTCAGGACACGCAGTCGTTCATTTCGATTCCCGAAGGCGCCTACGACTGCCGCATCGCCGAGGTGCGCGAAGGACTCGCGCGCGACGGCAGCGTGCGCTGGAGTTTCAGGCTCGAGGTCCTGCGCGGCGAATACGCCGGGCGGACGGCGGGCTGGGA
>JAYUOR010000712.1:0-2657 GCA_043760765.1 Planctomycetota bacterium
GAAGCTCGCATCGTCGTCCAGATCCGGATCGTCGAGCGCGGCAAATATCACACGGTGGCGACGCGAGGCGCTGGCCAGTGCCGCGCATTGCTCGGCGCTCGACAGGGGATCGGCGACCTCGGACACGACCAGGACCAGCGCGCGGCGGGGCGAGCGCACGGCAACTTCGCGCAGCGCGCGCGCCAGATCGCTTTCGCGCTCGCGCGCACTGAGCGCGAACAGCGCTTCCTCGATGCGCGCGAACTGCGCGCGGCCGCGGCGCGAGGGTACGAAAGCACGCAGCGTGTCGTCGAAGGCCAGCGCGCCGACGCGGTCGCCGCGTTCCAACGCAACGCCGGCGAGTTCGAGCGCTGCGTCGAGGCCGTGGTCGAGTTTCGACCAGCCCTTCAAGCCCGCGGCGCTGGTGCGCGCGTCCATGCGCCGGCCGCAATCGATCAGGATCCACAGTTCTTGTCCGCGCTCGACGTCGAACTGGCGCACGGTCGGCCGGCCGCGGCGCGCCGAGGCTTTCCAGTCGACATGCCGGCGATCGTCGCCGTGCGCGTAATCGCGCAGCGACTCGAACTCAACCTGTCCGCCCGTGCGGCGCAGGCGGTGGACGCCGAGATCGCGCCAGCGTTCGCTCTCTGCGAGCTTGAGCGTGCGCCGCAGACTGACCAGCGCGGGCCGCACGCGAACTTCCTGGCGCGCCGCAAAGCGTTTCTCACGCGCCAACAGTCCCAGCGGCCCGCTGACGCGAACCCGCACCTCGCCCAATGCTTCCACGCCGCGGCGCGCGGGACGATAGCTGCGCTCGAGCCGCGTGGTTCCGTCTGCTGCAATCGTCGCACTGTCGGGGCCGCCCGTCGGATCGAACTGTACGGGCGCCGACTGTTTCAGGCCGTGCTCCGTGCGCGAGCTGACCGTGAAAGAGGCCGGAAATTCCTCGCGCACCTCGACATCCAGAAACCGCGACTTCGGCGCGCTCAGCGTGAGCGTGCGCAAAAAATCCTGGGACAAGCCGATGCGCGCAGGCATCGTGCGCTGCACGCTGATCGAACGCGCCGCTGCGAGCCGCTGCAAATCGACGAGCGCTGCACAGAGCAGTGCGAGCAGCACAAGCCAGCCGACGAAGGCAAGACCGTCGACGAGTGCGCAGCACAGCGCGATGACGCCTGCCGCTGCACACAGCCAGAGCATGCGGCGCGTCGGAATCAGCGCGGCACCTCGACGGTCTCGAGGAAACGTTCGAGCACGCTCGCCGCATCGGTGCCTTCGACCTCTTCGGCGGCCTCGAGCATGACGCGATGTCGCAGCGTGGGCAGGAACACGCCCTTGATGTCGTCCGGCGTCACGAAATCACGACCCGCCAGGGCGGCGCGCGACTTCGCCAGGCGAACCATGGAGAGGCCCGCGCGCGGTGAGGCGCCCAAAGACAGCGCCGGACTCGTGCGCGTCGCGCTGAGCAGACGCACGACGTACTGCGCGATCGACGCCTCGACGCGCACGCCCTGCGCGACCAGCGCGCACAAGGCCAAAATTTCCGCGGCGTTGCTGACCGCCTGCACGCCAAGATCGGTCGGCTTGGCCAGCGGAGAGTTCGCGTGCGTTTCCAGCAACAATTTTGTTTCGATGTCGGGCTTGGGATAGCCGATCGACAACTGCACGAGGAAACGGTCGAGCTGCGCCTCGGGTAGGCGATACGTGCCTTCGTGCTCGATCGGATTCATCGTCGCGATCACCAGGAAAGGCCGCGGCAATTCGCGGCGCGTGCCGCCTTCGGTCGTGGCACCTTCTTGCATCGCTTCGAGCAGCGCCGACTGAGTTTTCGCGGGCGCGCGGTTGATCTCGTCGCACAGCACGATCTGCGCGAAGACCGGTCCCTTCTGGAATTGGAACGCGCCCTCGGCGGGGTGGAATACGCTCGTGCCGGTCACGTCCGCGGGCATCAGGTCCGGCGTGAACTGGATGCGCGAGAAGGACAGGCCGAGCGCCGTGGCGAGCGCGCGCGCGAACAGGGTCTTTGCGACCCCCGGTGGCCCTTCGAGCAGAACGTGACCTTCGGCGAGCAGCGCCGCGAGCGCAATTTCGAGTTCTTGCTCCATCCCGCGCACCGCGCGTCCGACTTCGACCTCGACGCGCGCGCGAAGAGCGTGCACGCGCGCGGCCATGTCGCCGAGCTGTGAATCGCCGGCCGGACTGTTCTCTGATGTCTGCATGGTCGTTCGAGCCTCCTGAGCTTGCTAATTGTGCTCGATTCAACCCGCTCGCGCGGGGCCTGCGCGGTGGAGGGTCAAGTCGAGCTGATTCTCGAGTTCGCGCAAGGCATGCTCCAACTCGATCAGATCGCGGGCGCTGCCGACGGGTCTTGCGGCGAGCGCATCCACCCAACGCTGTTCGTCGCTGCCGGCTTGGATCGCACGCGCGAAACGGCGCGCAGCTTCGACGTTGCGCGGCGCTTGTGCGCACAGCGCAGGCGCAGTCCTGGTCGCCGCGCCGATTCGTCGTGCGGTCCCGACGCGCAATTGGTCGGCCAGGAGATCGAAGCGCCGCGCTCGCTCCAAGAGCCTGGCCCGCGCCAAGGCGCGTGTGCGCGGTGACATGAATTCGACAGCCGGCGGGTCGCGCGGAATTTCGCGCGCGAAAAACGAGCGCCACAGGAACAGCAGCGCCAGCAG
>JAYUOR010000713.1:0-6731 GCA_043760765.1 Planctomycetota bacterium
CGCGTTGCGCGCCGGCACGGATTGGAAGACGGTCTTCGAAAGCGCGCTGCTCGCGCTCGACGACGAACGCGCAGAGCACCTGATGCTCTTGACACGCGAGGCGCGCGCGGCCTGGCTCGTGTTCCTGCAGGGCGAACCGGGACAGGCGCTGTGCATCGGCAATGCTTCTTCAGGGGCAGCGATCGCCCTGGCGCGCGCCGGACATCGCGTGTTGCTCGTCGATCGCTCCCCCATGCGGCTCGAACTCGGTCTGGCGCAGGCGCGCGGCATGGCGGGTGTCGAAGCGCTCGCCGTCTGCGTCGGCGGGCGGACGCGTTTGCCGTTTGGCGAGCGCGCCTTCGATCTCGTGCTGCAGGAGCAAGGCCTGCCGCAGGCGCGCACGCCGTGGAAGTACTCGCTGAAGGAACTCGCCCGCGTCAGCCGCGCTGAACTCGTGCAGAGCGCCAACAATCGGCTGGGATACAAACGCTCTGCAGGCCGGCGCGGAGATTTCGCCATCCCTTCGCCGCTCGCGTATTTCAAAGGCGCGCTCTTCCCCGCGCACGGCGAGCGCTCGTTGCGCGGCTATCGCGCAGGGCTGTGGAATGCGAAGTGGGACCAGGTGCGCGCGTTCGCGCTGTATCCGCACCTGAGCGACTTCACGCACCTCGTGAACCTGGACCGCGGCGGACCGACGCTGATGCTCGGTCCCAAGGAGCGCCGCAATCGGCCCAAGATCCTGGCGACGAACCTGGGGCTGTTTCCCTGGCTCACGCCGTCGTTCGTGTTCCTCGCGCGCAAGAAATCGGCGGCGGACAAGCTCTCAACGCGTCTCGATCGCGTGCTCGACAATCTCGCCGCTCGCATTGGCGAGCCGCGGCCCAACGCGGAGTTCGTGCACGCCACTCGCGGCAACACGACCCTGGTCTTCACGCATCTGGTCGGCCGCGGTGAAGAGGATCCGCGCGGACGCTGGGTCGTGCACGTGCCGTTGTCCGAGCAACAGCGTGTGCAACTGATCCAACACCACGCGCGGCTGGCGCTGCTGCGCGAAAAATTCAGCGCCGTCGCCGTGCCCGAGCCCTTGTGGATCGGAGAATCGAACGGCTTGACGATCGCCTGCGAACGCCGCTTGCCGGGGATCAGCGCACCGCAATTCACCGGTGATCACGCCGTGGCAAAGCGCATGTTCGCGGACGTTGCGCGCGATTTTTCGACGCTGACCATGCGTCAACCGCGGGCCTTCGACGCGGCGGACTTCGAGCGCCTGATCGCGACGCGCTTCGCGCTGGTCGCGCGTTTCGCCGCCGTGCCGGCGACGGTCGAACACCTGGCTGTGCTGTGCGAAAGCGTGCGCGCGCAACTTGTCGGCGCGCGACTGCCGCTGGTCTTGCATCACTCCGACCTGCGCTCCAAGCACATCCAGATCCGCCCGGATGGATCCGTGATCGGCTACCTGGACTGGGGTTCCAGCGAAACCGACGATTTGCCCTACTTCGACGTGCTGCACATGATCGTGCACGAACGCAAGCACGAGGCCGGGCTGAGCGCTGCGCAAGCGTGGCGAATCGTGCGCGAGCGCGGCGAGTTGCGCGATTACGAGCAGCGCGCGCTCGACGACTATTCAGAGCGCATCGGCATCGACGAGCGCGCGCGACGTGCTATCGAAGCGATCTACCCAGTGATCGTCGCCGGAATGGCCGAGCGCAACTGGGACTACAGCCGGCCGCGCTGGCTCGCGCGCCAGTTCGGCATTTAGCTGTTCACTTGCGCGCCTGAACCTTGTCGAAGGCTTCGAGCCAGCCTTTCACGCGCTCGAGACCCGGCACGTCACTCTGCTTGACGTACTTGGAGAGATCGCGCGCGTACTTGGTACCGGCTGCGTCCTTGTCCGCGGGAAACGTCGCCGGCCGCGCGGCCTCGAGCGCGTACCAGGCCGCCCACTTCTTGCAGTTGGGTCCCTGATCGCCCGCAGTCGCCACAGACATCTCGATCGAAGCCGCACGGTCGGCCTCGGGGCCCTTGGCAAAGACCCGGCGCACGTTGTTCAAGGCGCGCTGAAAGTGCTCGGCGTCCTTCGCGCCACCCGTGCGCTCCAACTCCTCCATCAGTTTCTTGCGCGTGCCATTGACGAGCGCGAGCATCGCTTCGACGTCCGCGCGAAGCTTGTCGGTTTCCGCTCCGGTTTTGCCGCCCAATTTCTTGAGCAAGGCCTGCGCGTCGGTCTGTGCCTTGACGAACTCGCCCTGCACGTAATCGCGCAGCGCCGGCGCGATCTCCGGTCCGAAAGAATCCGCCGCGGGCAGCGGCTCGCAGGGCACCGAGTTCAACGCGCTCGACACAGCCGCGACATACTCGTCGCGTTTGCGGCTGGGATCGCCCCTCCAGACGATGCCGCCGTGGCGGCCGATGACGAAGGCATAAGTCAGATTTCCGTAGAGCCCCATGTTCAAGTACGGGCTGCCTTCGCCGTCCACGTCAGTGAGGCCGATCGGTCCGGAGAGCTTCAGTTTCTCCGCCTCCTTCAAGATCAGCTCGGGCGTGTCGTCACCGATGAAGGCCGTCAACTGGATCACGCGCAGTTCGCCAGGCTCGTTCGACGCACGCAGCGCATTCAACGTCGGCAGCCCCACGCGCACGCACGAGTCGCAGTAATAACCGTAGTCGGCGACGATCACGACCTTGCCGCGCAGCGTCTGGAGATTCGTCTCAGCGCGGACGCCGCCGGCCTGCACCCAGTTCAGTTCGCCGATCGGTGGAGCTATCTGTCCGACCTCGAGCGAACCGGGCTCGGCTTTGGCCTTCTTCTGCGCGTCTGCGAGCGGAACGAGGAGAACCAGTGCGGTCAGGAGCAAGGCGATCTTCATGGACATCCCTTCGCCACGCGAGCGCAGCGTGTGGATACGCAGCAGCGCTCCGCCGGGGCCGTGGCTGGAGGTACTGACCCGCGCGCAAGGCCGGGCAACGCGCAGGTACCGTAAAAGGCGCGAATCGGGCCGCGAGCACCCTTGGAACTAGAGCGCGGCCGAAAGGGCCGTCGACCACGCGTTCTGGTCGAGCGCCAGATCGAGGCCGGTCAGGCTGCGCAGCGCGCGCAATGCGGCGGCCTGACGTTCGCCATCGCCCTGCAACGCCTCGATCAACCACGGCGCCGCCTGCGTCGAACCAATGCGCTGGAGGGCCGCGATCGCGGTCAGCGCGAGTGCCGTCTCCGAGTCGGTGACCAACGGGCCGATCGCCTGGGCGATGTCGTGTTTGAAGAACGGGCGCAGGCTCAATTCACTCAGCGCGGCGAAGACCGCCGCGGAATCCTGCGAGCCCAGTTTCTCGCAAATTTCAGGATAGCGCTCGGCCTTCCACGTCTGCTGCTCGGCATACCAGGTGAGCCACGCGTCGGAACGCAGGCCGAGGTCGACCTTGGACATGTTGCGCAAGCTCCAATGCGCGGCAGCCGCAACCAGCCGATCGGGATCCTCGAGCCGCAGCAGGATCGCCCCGAACGCCTCGGGGTCGCACAGGCGTCCAGCGACCGTGAGCGCGGCACGCGCGATCTTCGGATCTGGTTTGTCGAGCAGTCGTCGCACGCTGGCGAGAGCTGTCTCATTCAAGGCGATGCCGCTCGATTCGGTGACACGGCCGAGCTCCACCAGCGCGACGGCGTCGAGGTCGGGCGACTTGCCGAGCATCAGCGCGAGCAGCGCAGCGCTGTTGGGTCCGCGAGTGCGCCCCGCGGCGCGCGCCACGAAGGGCAGACCGGGGCCGGGCAACTTGGAAAGCGACTTCGACAACTGCTTCAGGGCGCCGGCTTCGTTCGCGATGCAACGCGTCAGCGCATCCTCGAACATGTTCGCGAGCCGGTCGCGTGTCAGGTCGATCGGCTCGATCAGGGCCAGCAACTCGATCAACGCCGATTGGGCGTCGAGCGTTCCGACCTCGCCCAACAGCCGGGCGAACAGCAGGCGATCGTCAAAGGTCGCATCGGGCGCGCGAAGCCGCAGATGCGCGACCACGTCCTTCGAGCGAAAGCGCGCGATGCTCGCGAACAGCGCTCGCTGCGCGCCGGCGATCGCCAGCGGATGAATGGGTTGATCGAGGGTGCCCGCGGCGAACTCGGGCGCGGGCACATGGCCGCAGAGCATGCCAACGACGACCGGGATCGCGCTCGGACCCAGGTCACCCAGGCGCTCGGCCATCTCGGTGGCGTTGGGCGTGCGATCCGCAACTCCGGGCGCGAGGACCCTCGTCACGGAGCGCAAGGCTTCGACCCAACCCGCGGGCAACTCCTCGGGCCCCGGCGCAGTCTGCGCTGCCGGCTCTTGCGTCGGTGTCCAGCTGTCGATGGCGACGGGCAGCGCGATCAAGCCCACGATCACGAGCACGGCAGAGACCGTGGCAACACTCGTGACGCGATCGCGAACCGCGCGGCGGGCACGCATGGCTGCGCGCCTCGCCTCGTCTCTCGCTCGTTTGTCGCCGGGTTGCGTCATGGGCAACGCCTAGTGGGCGGCGATCTCCCGCCAGGAAGCGAGACTCCAGCTCGCACCCTCACCGGTTGACTTCGGCAGTCCCGGAAGCGACATGTCGCCCGCGCTCAGCCGGTCGTCGAACTTGACGGTCAACTTGGAATGTTGCGCGCCGAAGTCGCGATTGATCTTGACCTGGTTACCCGCGGTCATGTTGCCCTTGACCGTGACCTTGGCCGATCCGCTCGCGGAGAGATTGTTGTCGAGGAAATTGTTTTCGGCGTACATGAAGGCATCCATTTCCTCGAGCGTTCCGAAGGACGGGTCGCCGAAGTAGATGTTGCCGCTGTCGGTTTGGGCCCTGTCCTTGATCGCGATCAGCGCCAGCCCATCCCGGTCGGCATCCTGATAGAAGATGTTGTCCGAGATGTAGATGTTGCCCTTGACGACCAAGGTGACGCGCACGGGCGTGCCGTCGCTCGAGACGATTGCGAAGGAGAATGCGCCGCGGTTGTGAACCCACAGGTTTCCGTCGATGTAGAAAATCTTGTTCGTCGAGGAAACTCCGGGCTCTCCACCGACACCGGAAAGCGTGATCTTCGTCGAGTGGTTCCAGTCGAGCGTGCTGCTGCCGTTGAGGGCTTCGTAAGGATCTTCGAGGAAGTAGTCGTCCTTCGCCGTCTTCGATGTGTCCGTGGTCCGGTCGCTGGGATTCTTGCGGAAGATGTGCGCCGGACTGCTCTCCGGCATTTGCCAGGCACTTCCGCCCACTCCGCTCGCTTTATAAGTCGCCGTTGAGAAAAGGCTCGCCACGTCGAAGTCGCTGATCGTCTCGTAGTGCATGCCGGCGATGTCCGGGACCGCGAGGCTCTTGCCTTCCTTTCCTGTCCCACCGGAGATCGCACCGGAGGCCTTGATCTCACCGCTGATGTCCGCGTCGCCGACGATCTTCACGTTGCCGCCGCTGTAGACGCTGCCCTCGATGTCGTCGGCCTGGCCGCCGGTACCGCCGAACTTCATGTCGTAGAGCGGATCTCCACTGGAATTGCCGGCGAACACGGCGCTGTTGAATACACCCTCGGAACTGTCGCGCATCACCGCCTCGACTCCGCGCACCTGGCCGTTGCGCACGCCGAACGAAGTCACCGTCATCGTCTGGTCGCCGTTGTCGACCACGTTGCACCAGTAACCGCCACCGGAGAATTCCACCGGATCGTCGATCGTGCCCGCGCTGAGCGGCGCACCTGCGGTTACGGAAGCAATCCCGACCGAAAGCCCGGCTTCGGCGATGTAGAGCGATTTGCTGTTCTCGGTCGCGGCGACGTTCTCGCGCTTGAATGCGCCCGCGACAGCGAGCATCGCACCGGCCAAACCTGAAAGCACGATCGTGGCCACCAAGGCCACGAGCAAAGCGCCCCCGCGCGCTGAACTCTTCGCGTGAATGATGGACACTTGCATGGAGTGACTCCCTTGGCTTGCGATTGCGACTAGTCGTTGCGCATGCGCACCGCAGTGCGCAAGGTGCGCGTGACCAGACGCCCCCAAGCGTCTGGCCGTTCCAATGTCAGACTTATGCTCAACGTGCCGTTGCCGTCGTGCAGGAAGAAAAGGCCCGCCTCGTCGATCAAGCCGTTGCCGTTGTCGTCCGCGCCGTTGGGCAGTTCGCCCTCGGCGAGTTCGCGAACGTATTCGCCCAGAGCGATGCGCACAGCAGGCGTGCCCGTATCGGGCACGAGCAAGACACTGCGTTCGTCGATCACGCCGTTACCGTTGTCGTCGATGCCGTTGTCGACTTCACCGCCTGCGAGCGCGAAGCGCAGGCTGCGCGTCGGTCCGACGAGCATCGCGCCACCAGCCCAGCCCTGGCAACGCGCGTAATTGACGGTCGAAGCCCAGAAAGGCGCCACGGGATTGGGCGCCAAGCTGGAGCGGTCGACGTCGGAAAATTCCGCTGAGATGCGGTCGAGCAGACGCCGCGCCTGACCCTCGATGACCGCGTTGCCCAGGCCTTGTTTGAAGGCATTCCCGCCATGCAACACTGTATTGCCGACTGCGCCCATGAGCAGCGCGAGCACACCGATGGCAACCAGCACTTCGAGCATGGTGCTGCCGGAGCGAGTTCCGCGTTTGAGATGGCGTGTGTTCATCGCAGGCAGAGAATCGTCTCCATGTCGACATGCCGGGGTCCGATAGCGCCTTGCCACTCCACGCGCACGCGCACGGGCAGTAATCGATAGTTCGCAGCGTGATCCAAGGCGTCAATGACGCCTAGATCGCCGTTGAGGTCGA
>JAYUOR010000714.1:0-6714 GCA_043760765.1 Planctomycetota bacterium
GCTTACGGCGGCCGACGGAACGAGCGTGGTCTACCTTGCGGTCGTTGGGCCGTCCGAGTTGTGGCGCTTGGTCACCGCACGGCGCGACAACTCGAAAAAGCGCAAGTGGGTCTATCGCGAGGACATTCTCTAGCGGCTGATCACTGCCCGCGCGGGCCGCGCGCCGCTGTCCAACGCGGCCAACTTCCGTCGGAGCGCCGACGCGCTTCCCCGTCACGGGTCGCGAGCAGCTTGCGTGTGACGAAGATGTAGATCGGCTTCGCGGTCTTGCGCCAGATCAGCGCCGTGCGCGAGCGCTTCAAGCGTGGTTCGCTCGCGAGATCGAATGTGCTGCCCTGTGGGCCGCGGCCGTCGCGCAAGTAGCGTCGGCGATGCTTTTCGATGTGACGCAAGTCCTCGCGCGCCCGGGCTTCGAGCGTGCGGGAGCCAAGCTCGTGCACGCTAGCGAGTTGGAAATCCACCAGGCAAGGTCGGCCGTCGGATCCGACGATCACATTCTGCTCCTTATGCAGATCGTTGTGACACACGCCACGCGCGTGCACTGCGCTCACGAGCAGGGCTAGCTGCTCGAAAAAATCAAGGGCCAGTTCTTCGGTCGCGGACAAAGCGACGCCGGGCTGATACTCGCGAACCAGTTCGTCCTTGGAACACACCAGCAAACTGGGAACTCCGTCGAGCCCGGCGAGCCGCTCGAGTGCGCGCTGCTCACGCGCCATCAGGAGCCGCGCCACGAACCGAGAACAGGGCACGGCGCTTCCGCTGGCGACGCGCCGGATCGCAAACTCGCCGTCGCGCGCCTTGCCCGCCGCGTCGAGCGCCAGGCGCACGAGCTCGACCCGGCCGAAGACATCGCGCTTGAGTTCGCGCACGACTTCGAAATTGACGGCTTTGTCGGCCATTTTCTGAGAGCTGCGCACTGCTTCGAAGCCGGTTGGGTCGCGGCAAGCCTAACAACAGGCTGCGCAACACAGGCACCAGGAGAAAGCCCGCAGTCTGGAACACCGCGCGGCGGTTCTCTGCTCACTCAGCGCCAGAAGCTTGCGCGGGTCCCCAGCACTTCGGATGCTTTCACGTCCCATGCTCGCGGTCCAAAGCACGATAGTCGACGGAACCATCAAGGTGAATTCCTTGACGCGCCGGTTCGGAACGTTGACGGCGCTGCATCCGACTTCCTTCGAGATCAGCCCGGGCGGAATCACGGCGCTGCTCGGCCCCAACGGCAGCGGCAAGAGCACGCTCTTGCGCTGCATGGTCGGCCTCGTGCGGCCGGACGCGGGCAGCGCTTCGATCGACGGTGAGCCGCTGATCGGCGACGGCACTGCGGTGCGCAAGCACTGCACTTTCGCCCCCGGCGAAATCAACGTCTACAAGGAGTTGCGCGGGTCGGAGCATCTGGCCTGGTTGCTGCGCGGCCGCGAGCGCGAGGCGCTGAGTGCCGGCACACGCCTGGCCGACAACCTGGGGCTCTCGCTCAAGGCCCGCGTGCGCAGCTACAGCCACGGCATGAAACGCCAATTGCTGTTCTGTGCCGCCATGGCGCCACGCGTTGCCGTGCGCATCCTCGACGAGCCCAGCGAAGGTCTCGATCCCTCCAAACGCGGTGCCATCCTCGACATCATCGAGCGCGATGCCGCGAGCGGCACCACGATTCTCTTGTCCTCGCACCACCTGGGCGAGGTTGATCGCAGCTCATCTCGCATGCTCTTTCTGCACGACGGGCGCCTGGTGAAGAGCGAAGACTCCGCGAGCGTGCGCGCCAAGGCCGCGCGCATCCTGCGCTTGGATTACGGCGCGGCCTTGGAAGTGCCCGAACAGGCTAGAGCGATCTGCGTGGCCTTGATCGCGCTCGGCGCGAAGTCCGCGGTTTCGCGCGGAAGGCGCGTAATCGTCGAGCTCCAAACCGCAGATCCGCGTCCGCTGCTCGCACGGCTTGGTGCGAGCCCGGATCTGCCCAGGCCCGAGGGCATAGAATATGGACAGCTCTCGCTGGCCGAGTTGTATCGCGACATCTACGGCGTGGAGGCGGTCTGATGCACGCCGGCGTCAGGTCGCTCTTCTTGCGCGCGCTCGGCTTCGCGATCGTGCTCGAGACGCTGCTCGTGCCCGCAATCCTGTTCTGGCCCAAGTTCCGCGAGAACATCGATTCGCTGCGCGGCCTGATGCCGTTCAAGGCCGCGCGCGACATGCTTGACCAGTTCGGCCAAGCGGGAGCCGCGGGTTATGTCTGCGGGCAGCAGTTCTTCAAGGCCTGCAACACACTCGGGACCACCGCTGCCGTGCTGTTCGCGGCCGGCGCCATCGCGGGAGAAGCGCATCGCGGCACGCTCGAGTTGTGGCTTTCGCGGCCGATCTCGCGCCGCAGGCTGCTGCTCGAACGCTGGGCCAGTGGCGCACTCGCCGTGGTGATCCCCGTTTTCCTGACCTCGTCGTCGATTCCCTGGCTGCTCACGTTTGTCGACGAAAAGCTCCCGCTCGGCGCGATGCTCCTGTGCGCCGCGCACCAGTCGGCACTGCTCGTCGCGATCTACAGCGCCACGTTCTTCTTTTCGACTCTGGGTTCCAATCCGCTCGGCATCGGCTTTGGGATGCTGATGTTCTCGATCTTTCAATTCGCGATCTACCTGATCGAGAAGGTCACGCACTACTCGCTGTTCCGGCTGGCCGACATTCCGCGCTTCATCACGATCTGCGAAACCGGCCGGCTCGATTGGCAAGTCGTCGCGCCGCTGTTGTTGACCAGCGCGCTGTTCGTCTGCGCGTCCATGATCGCCTTCGAACGGCGCGTGCCCTAGTCTCAGCGCGCGGACGCAGCCTGGCGCGAGAGTCCGCGCAGGAATTGCACCAGGTTGCGCGCATCGTCGTCGGCCATCTCGATCGGCGCGATCTCAGGGGCCAGATTGGAATTCGGTATGCCGCCCTCGCGATAGAACTTCACCACGTCCTCGAGTGTGGCCAGGCTGCCGTCGTGCATGTAGGGCGCGGTGAGCACGAGCCCGCGCAGCGTGGGCGTCTTGAAACGGCCGCGGTCGGAAACATCGTGCGTGATCGCCATGCGGCCCTGCTCGGCGACGCCGTCTGTCGCGCCGACGCCCGTATCGTGGAATTCCTCGTCGCTGAAATTCGGGCCCGAATGGCAGCGCCAGCACTGCCCGCGGCTCTCGTAGAACCACAGACCGGAACGCTCCGCGACGCTGAGCGCGCCGAAATCGTTGTCCATGCGAAAGCGATCGACCGGACTGTCGGCCAGGTACAGCCGCCCGACGAAAGCTGCGATGGAACGCCCTAGGCGCGGCGCGTCCGCCGCAGCGCCGAAGGCACTCTGGAAGGCGGCCTTGTATTCGCTCGAGGCGTTCAGACGGCCGAGGACTTCCTCGACACTCGAACCCATCTCGCGCGCATCCGCGATCGGGATCAGGGCCTGTTCGTCGAGCGAACTCGCGCGCCCATCCCACATCTGCCGCGTCGCCAGGCCGCGATTGAGCAAGCTCGGCGAGTTGCGCAGCGTGCGCTGGCCGTCTACGCCCAGGGAGAAGCGCGCAGTGCCCGCGAAGCCATGCTCGGGTTCGTGGCAGGAAGCGCAGGCGACCGTGCGATCGCGCGAAAGCAGTGGATCGAAGAACAGTTTGCGGCCGAGCGCGATCTGCGCTTCGCTGGCCTGTGGGACCGCACCTTCCAGTCCGTGCGGCAATTCAGCGGGAATCGGCCGCGGAAGCGCATCGATGGGCAGCGGCGGCTTCTCCGCCTGCGGCCGACCCGCCAGTGCAAGCAGCAGCAGCAACACGCTGGTCGGGGAGTTCATCGCCTGCGAAGCCTAGCAATCCGCCCGGAATCCGCGCTCGACATCTCGCGCGGACGAGCGGGGCGGGTTCTGATGGCGGCCATGGAAGACGCGCACTACAATGCTGCCAAGCAGGCTGCGCGCGCCAACCGCGAGTTCTACCGCGCCTTCGAGCAACTGGACCTCGAGGCCATGCGCGCCGTCTGGCTTGACGACGATTCGATCCAGTGTGTGCACCCGGCCAGCGAGCGGCTGGTCGGACGCGAGCGCGTGCTCGGCTCGTGGGCCGCGATCTTCAAGGCCACCGACGCCATCCGCTTCGAACTCGAGGACCTGACGATCGAGATCGTCGGCGACTTCGCCTGGGCCAGCGCGATTGAGCGCATTCGGCCGGGAAGTTCGGACGAGCCGATTTCCGAAGCCGTCGCGACGAACCTGTTCGTGCGGCGCGCGGGTATCTGGAAACTGCTGCTGCATCACGCCTCGCCGATCGCGCGACGGTTCTTTCCAGCCTGAGTCAGCGCAACAGGGCCAGGCCGGCCAGCGCGCGCCAGCGCAGCGTGCCCTTGCGCGAAAAGCGTGGACTGCGGCGCGCGATTTCGCCGACCTGACGGAATGCCGCGCGCGATTCTTCGCGTTTTCCCCTTCGCGACAAGAGCACGCCGCGCAGATAGGCGCTCCTGACGCTCTCGCCGTGTTCGCGCTCACGCTCCTGCAAAGCCTGCAGCGCGCCTTGATCATCGCCGATCGCCTTGCGCGCCAGAGCCAGTTCGATCCCGACCTCGCCCCAGGCGTGCGCTGGAGCGATCTTCAAGGCGGCTTCGAGTTCTACGGAGGCGCGCGCAGGCTCGCCGCACAGGCGCAGCGCGCTGCCCAGCCGATAGAGCCACTCGGCGCTGTGCGGATCCCCGGCGACGGCGCGCTCGAGCGGCCCGAGCGCGGCGCGTGAGCGGCCATTCTGAAGCAGCAGCGTGCCGAGCTTGCCCTGATTGTGGGCGTTGTCCACCTGGCTGAACTCCGCCCTGCCCCGTCGAAGACGCAAGTACTCCAGCCACCTCGTCGTCAGCCAGTTCGTGACGGCCGAGAGCAGCAGTACGGCGATCCAGAATCCCCAGATGCCGCCAAACAACCCGCCGATCCCGGGAACGTGGCGCATCACGCTGGACAACAGCAGCGCGCCAATAAAGAAACCGATCCACTGCAAGGGCCCACCATCTTGCCCCTTCGTGCCCGGTAATCCACCGCCGTTTATTACGCATGCGATACCGGGAGCTCGTAAAGGCGTGAATCGTGTATCGCCCGCGCAATAGACGCTGGAGGATTACCGGGCACCGAGGGGGGCTGCTAGTCTCCTCGACATGCCCGAGGCCCAAGCCCGCGCCCGCAGGGGCCCGCCGGCGGCGATTTCCGTCGCGCTGGAATTCGCACGCGCCCTGGGCAGTGTCGCGCTCTTCCCCTTCAGGCTGCTGGGCTACCTGCTGGAGCGCCGGGGCCTGCGCGAGGAGTTGCTGAAGGACTTGACCTCCAGCCCGCTGCCGCGCGCTCCAGGGGGCCGACCGCGTTTCGCCTGCGCGCCGCGAATCTTCCTCTCCTGCGCAGAACCCTCGGGCGAGACCCACGCGCTGAACACGCTGAGCGCTCTGCGCGCACGCTGCCTCGAACTGGGCCTTGGCGAACCCGAAGTGACCGGCCTGGGCGGCGAGCGACTGCGCCAGGCCGGGGTCCGGACGATCGGCGACCCGGTTCGAAAAGCCGCGATGGGATTTTCGGCCGTGCTCGGCTCGCTGCCGTTCTACGTGCGCCTGCTGCACTCGGTCGCGGCGCATCTGCGCGAGGAAGCGCCTGACGTCTGTGTGCTGATCGATTCGCCGGCGCTGCATGTGCCGCTCGGCCGCATCGCACGCCGCGCGGGTGTGGCCGTCGTGCACTTCGTCACACCGCAACACTGGGGCTGGGCGCCCTGGCGAGCCAAGGGCTATGTCAGCGCCGTCGATCGCGCACTGACGATCCTGCCCTTCGAGCAGGCCTGGTTCGCGCGCCGCGGCGTGAGCACGGTCCACGTCGGACATCCGTTGCTCGATGCGCTCGTCGATGTGCCAGGCGGAGTCACCGACGAGAACTCGCGGCGGATTGCGCTCCTGCCCGGCAGCCGGCGCAGGGTGATCGAACGCAATTTGCCTTGGATGCTGGCGCGGCTCGCGGAGTTGCGCCGCGAATTCCCCGACCTCGAAGTGGTCCTGCCCCACGGTAGCGCGGAACTCGAAACGCTGCTGCGCACGCACATCGAAGCCGCGGGCGCGAGTGCCTGGGTGCGAGTCGAAACCGGCGACCTGAATCAGAGCCTGCGCCGAGCGCGCGCCGCCTTTTCCGTTTCCGGCACCGTACTGCTCGACCTCCTGCACCAGCGTCTGCCGACCGTCGTCGTGTATCGGTTGGATGGAAAACTGGGGACCTGGATGTACGAGCACCTGCTGACGCCGCCCTGGTTCGCCTCGATCAATCTGCTGGCCGGCCGCGAAGTAGTCCCCGAGTTCTGCTTCGCCGCGGAAGGTCCGCTCGAGCAAGTCCGCTCGGCGCTGAAACGCGCCGTCGGCGATCCGGTCTGGCGCGCCGAATGCCGGCGGGGACTGGATCTCGCGGCCCTGAGGCTTGGACCTCCGGGAGCCTGCGCGCGGGCCGCCGAAGAAGTCCTGGATCTGGCTGCGCAACGAATCGGCTACAAGGAAGACCCCAGCTGAGCGCCCGGATCCATGGAACCCCCGCCTGAAATTCCATTGAACAAGTCCGCCGAGTCGGCGTACGCCGCCAACCTGATGCAGACCGAGGCGACCCGCTTGATGATCCTGGTGAAGAACGGAGACCGAGACGCATTCGACCAGTTGGTCGTTGGCCTGCGGTCCCGGGCTTTCCATGTCGCCCAAGGGCTGGTCGGATCG
>JAYUOR010000715.1:0-2649 GCA_043760765.1 Planctomycetota bacterium
CAGCAACTCCCTGAGCTTGCCCGAAAATCACTTCGCGCACACATTCTCGAAGACAAGGCGCTGAGCCGAATCGCCGAGTATCCCCCGCTCAAGCTCGAAGGGGAACCTTCGTTTCGAGTGCTCGATTTCAACGAGGGAATGCCGGTAATTCGGAGCATTCTGACCAAGTACCACATGAGCGCACCTGCACCAGACAATATCGGGCATCGTCCATTCCGGATGATGCTTCTCGGTGCAGATTGTGGCGCGGGCAAGAGTTACGCAGCAGCCAGCGCAACGCAGTTCATTTCTGTCTTGTACAGTGCGCCCCAGTACACACTGCTGGATGAATTCCGTGGATATCAGCCGTACCAGATCCAGGGGCTGAAGAAGGGATGTCAAGTCCCCGGTCTCGGGGAAGCGGCAGCTGAACGTGGCGTGTCACGTAATTACATATGCCGATAGATAACAACAATTGCCCGCACTTCTCCACGTGCCCGGCTCAGCCGCGAATCGAAACGGATAAGACCCCAACCTGTGTTCACGCGGCCCTCGCCACCGTTTCCTTCGGTGCCGCAGTGAAGGATGGACAGATTCTGCGTGGCGACGATGTCGGTCAGGAGATTGCGGAGGACAGATTGCTCATCATCGATGAGAACCCGGACCTCTTCGACGAAGTCCGGTGTGCTCAGTCCGTGATTGATGGATCACTCAAACTAGAAAACTTATCGAACTACCCGAGCCGCGTGCGCGGCGCGCAGTTTACTGAAGCCCTTGATGCTCACCATCGTCTGCTATTTCTGTGGACGCTGGGAAAAGAACTGCATATCAAGATGACTCTTGAAGCGCGCATGGCAAATGCTGAATACTCGATAACCTGGAATGCTTCGAAGGTCGCCGTTGTTGTTGAGCGTCTTGCGCAAGCACTAAGTGACCCGAGCAGCGGATACCCGCAAATCACGGGCCTTCGGATGCTATTCCGAAATGGCATGGTCGAGGATCTGACAAGTCCAAGCGGCGAGCGCACGATCATTCCTTCACAACCCGAATGGACAATTCATCCCAAGCCAACAAATCGCCGCACCGCGGAGCACGTCAAGGGAATGGTGCCTCGGTCGATCATCGAACTGTGTCACGCCGTGGCCGATGTCTTGGAGAACGGATCCGACAGCACGGTGAGACTTGTCGCAACACTGGAAGACGATCAGATCACGCTCAGAGTCCTCCAGCCTCGCCTGGTCTCGTTGCCCGGCTCCACAGGCTCAGTGATTATGTCGGCGGGCATCGCGTTGCTGTCGCGCCTCTTTACGGCGCTTCATCCGCGGGTCGAGACGGTGGTGGTCAATGTCGAACTCGTGCCGCAATCCAAGACGACTCGGGTCTTGCTCGCAATGTCTTCACTCTCCCGAGGGCGCGTCGGCCGTGCGTTTGCAAGTCGCGGGGCAGGTCAGGCCGAGTACTTGGCCGATTCAGCGGCTGAGGCTGAACTGAACGAATCAAGGAAGGGTGCGCGATCAGACATCTTGGGAAGTCTCTTGCGCGCGCTAAACCAGGCAGCCGCTACTGTATTGGAAGAGCAGAAGGCGGGGAGGATGTCGGTCGGGCCACAATCCACTCTACTCGTCGTGATTCGCCCTCTATGCGCATGGCTTGTGTCGGATGCCGGCAAGAGCTGGCTAGCCAGCAACGTCCCGCCCGAACTCTTGATCGAGCCCGGGGCGCCCTTTGACAGCGACCGTCCCCAGGCGTGGGGCACAATCGTTTACTTCGGTGGACGCGGCCGTGGCGAGAATTGGTGGACGAATTGTCGAGTCGCGCTAACCATTGGCGATCCCATTCCAAACCTGGGGGACATGGAGGGGCGCTGGGGCGACCGGATCGATCCTCAGACTGGCGAACTGTTCGATCCGAGCGAAGTAGCAGTTTGGCACTCGCAAGAGGAAACGATGCAGGCGCTCGGTCGGACTCGGCCAGGACGCGCGGGGCTTCCGACGATTCTGCTCCACGCGGGTTCTTACCTGCCAATGGGCTTTGGGGACGACGCACAAATCATCGTCGCCGAGAACACGCGCGGAGCGGCTCGGAAGAGGATCTCATCTGCGTTGATCAAGAAGGCCTTCGCGAAGGACCTTGAGGCGCATGGCGGTCGACAAACAGCGCGGACCGCTGGGCGCGTTGCGAAGGCGGTTGGGCGCGATCCGAAGACCGTGGCGAAGTACCTATTCCAGACGCCGGCAGGGAGTCGCTTGGGAGGCGCCTCGACATACGCCAACTCGGACATTTCCCTTAATAATATATCTATACGGGAAATGTCCGAATTGGCGGTGCTGTTCGCCCCCTTCGCCGACCTCATCCGCGAACAGTTCGGCAGAGGCTCCACGCTCCCCGGGCCGCGGACTGCACGCAGAGGTCTTGAATGCGTGGGTCACATCTTGGTTCCGCCGGAACGCACTCTTCAGAGGCACCTGACGGCAATTCGCAAGGAGCTCCCAGGCGGCGGCGGACTTGTTCTGCCGAAGCGCAGGGACTCACGAGCCGACCGCATTGCTGCAATCGTCGCGTGCCTCGTTCACCTGGGCCTCCACAGCGAGCTACTGCAGCGTTGGTACGACGCCGGGATGCCGCCTGGCGCCGGGCTTGAGCGAGATACGGGTGATGGAGCGGAGCCTG
>JAYUOR010000716.1:0-6702 GCA_043760765.1 Planctomycetota bacterium
GCCAGATCGTCGCCGGTGTAGTAGCGCGTCGTCGTGCCGGCTCGGTACGCAAACTCCCACTGCGCTTCGGTCGGAAATTCGAGCCCCCAGCGATTCAAGACCCGTTGGCAGTCCAACCAAGTGACCTGCTCGACCGGATGCAGCCAAGTCACCGAACCCGTCGGGCATTCGTCAGGCTTCCAATCCGAACCAATGGAAAAATTGCTCGGGGCCTCGCCCGTGACGCGCGCCCACTGGCCCTGCGTAACTTCGTATTTCGAAAGGAAGAACGGGTGCAGCTCGACGTGCGGCCTGTTCAGCACACCTGCTGGAATCAGCACGAGCACGATGCCTGTCTCCGCGCGCAGCTCGAGGCTGCCATCGGCGCGACGGTCTGCGATCTCGCCCGACTCCAAGTAGGTAGACTCCCACAGTCCACTGCGCGGATCCGGTCCAAGCGGCACGAGTCCCTGCTGCGGACGGATCACAAGACCGGCGTAGAGCGGAGGTCGCGAGCGATCCGCGATCGCGGCGACGGCGCTGCCCCATTCCGATGCATGATCTTCCAGCGAACGCTTGCGCAGCGTCCGCGCGCGCATGGAGCGCTGCTCGATGGCACTCAACGAGCTGTCGAAATCGTCGCCGAAAAGTTCGGACACCTCGACCACCGTGCGCAGCATGGCGTGCCGCTCCGCGTCGGCCTGCGATGCGAATGACCACGAGCGCCGCTCGCCCAACTGCTCGCGCAGTCGTCCGGCCGCGCGCTCGAAGCGTTTCATGCGCGAGTTCACCCAGACGATGCCCTGCTCGCGCCCCACGCTGAACTCGTCGTCCTCGAGGTCGTCGATGTCGCGCCGCGCGCCGCGCATGCGATCTTCGAGTTCGCGAAGCTGAGTCTCGATCGCAGCTCGCTCGAGCTCTTCGCGGCGATCTCCCGCGACCTGCGGCAGGGCGCGCGCGAATTTCCGCGAGCTCGAGCCTGTATTGCGGCACGAGCGCAAGGATGGCGCGCGCCTCCGCGAGCCAACGCTCCGTGCGCGGCGCGTTCTCAGGGGTCGCGGGCCACAGCTCGTCGACTTCGGCGTGCAAGCGGGCGATCGAGGCCGCGTCGAGGCGGCACTTCGTGTCTTCGAGGGCCAGCCGAACTTCGCCGCTGCGGCGGCGTTCGGCCGCGATGACGATCAACACAGAGAGCAGCGCCGTCGCCGCGGCCAGAGCGAAAGTCATCGAGAGCGCCTTGTTGCGCCGCACCCATTTGCGCAACTCCGCAAAGGCGCCTTGTTCGTGGGCGCGCACCACGCGCCCATCGACGAACGCGCGCAGGTCCGCGGCGAGTTCGAGCATGCTTGCGTAGCGATCGTCGCGCCACTGTGCGAAATACTCCTGTGCACGTTTGGAAATTGCGGGGGAATGGAAATCAGTCATGGGACGGTGGCTCGCTTGCCTGAAGGATCGCGAGTTCGCAGAGCGGCAGATCTTTCACAGTTTTCTCAACGCGTCGAGCTTGCGCTTCGGGAGGAACTCAGGGAAACCATTGTGTACCCCCATGACCGAAGCCCCCTCCCCCGCCCCGGTGCAGCCTGGCACGGCCGATCTGCACCGGCTGATCGAATCCCATCTCCTGGACCTGCGCGCGTTCGTCGATCTCAACCTCGGCCCACTGCTGAGGGGGCGCGAGGCTCCTTCGGATATCGTGCAATCGACGATTCGCCAAGTGCTCGAGCGCGGCGACAGAATCGAATTCCGTGGTGAACGGCAGTTTCGCGCCTACCTTCGCGCCTCGGCCGCGAACAAGATCCTCGAGAAACACCGCCACCACGTTGCACAACGACGCGACATGGGACGCGAGCACAGGCCGGCGTCGGCGTCCGACATCCTGGTGGAGAAGCTGCCCGACGCCGGGCCTTCACCCTCGACCGCAGCGCAGCACCAGGACGACCTCGAACGCCTGCGCGGCGCCTTCGACAAGCTCTCCGACGAGGATCGGCGTGTACTCTCGCTCAAGCGTATCTTTCGCCTTTCCACCGAGGAGATCGCCGACGAACTCGGCATCGCCCCCCGCACGGTGAATTGGCGACTTGGGGCTGCACAGGCCCGGCTGGCCGCGGCGCTGGAGCGCTGAGATCGGGCGCGGGGCCCCTGGTGGCGGGACTGCCCCAAGCACCGTGGACACCGGCCCAGGCCGGGAGCCCACAGTGCAGTTTCCGTTCGGGTCAGGCCGCGGCCTGCGCGACCGAAATCCGAGAGGACGGCTATCCGTCTTCGAAAGTCATGGGAGAATTGGCGACGATCCGGCGCTCGAAAGCAGAGGGTTTCCTCTTCGTCTCTCGCCAGCCCCTGGCGTCAACCGCTCTTGCTTCGTGTGCCTGGTTCCTAACCCAAGGAAGACCAGTCATGAGATTCACGTCCTGCATGGCAACTGTTGCCCTCGCGACGCTATTCAGCGCCGCGCTTCCGTCATCCAGCTTCGCGTTTGCTCCGGCACCGCAGTGGGCCGCGGGCACGACCTTGCCGACTGCGTTGGCGCGCGGCTCCGGCGCGTGGTTCGCAGCGAACAATCGCTTCTACGTCATGGGCGGCCGCCAGACAGACACCGCGGGATCGGACTACCTCAATCCGCAGGAGTACGACACGGGCACGAGTACCTGGAGCACGAAGGCCGCGCTCTTCTCGAGCAACCAGGTTTGCAACATGGTCGTCGGCGTGCTGACCGATGGTGGCACTCCGTACATCTACTGCGTAGGCGGTTCGGCCGCCGGCGGTGCGACCTCCTCGGCCCTCTTGCGCCGCTATGATCCGGTCGCCGACGTGATCACCGACGTGACGACGGACCCGTGGCCGGGCACAACCGGCAACACACTTCCCGGCGGCGCTGCTGTCTACAACAACAAGCTCTTTGTGTTCGGCGGCTTCGTGATCTCGCCCGGTGCGATGACGGACAAGATCTGGCAATTCGACCCGGCCGCTGCCGCCGGCTCGCGCTGGACGCAGAAGACTGCACTTCTTCCCGTGCCCGTGGGCTACGTGCCCTGCGCGACGATCGGCAACAAGATCTTCATCAGCGGTGGCGCGACCTGGACCGGCACGACCTTGGCCGACAGCACCGGCAGCTATGTGTACGATCCAAACACGGACGTCATCGCGACGATTTCTGCGACTCCGCGCGCCACCGGCGAGTGCAAGGCAGTCAACGAGAGCGGCAGGTTGTGGGTGCTCGGCGGAGGCCGCACTGCGCCGAATCCCAGCAATCAGGTCGATACCTACCAGCCGGTCCCGAACACATGGGGCCTCGCTGCCTCCTTCGTGAACCCGCGCCGCAATTACGCCGCGGATGCCGATCCGGCCACGGGCAACGTCTACATCGCGGGCGGATATGCGACGGCGGCGCCCTCGACATTCTTCGAGATCTTCACCGGTCCGGGCATTTCCTGCGGCACGGTGGAAAAGTACTGCACGGCGAAGCTCAACTCGCTGAGCTGCCTGCCGGCGATCAATGCTTCCGGCATGCCGAGTGCATCGTCCGGCTCGGGCTTCACGGTTTCGGCAAGCAACGTGATCAACAACAAGCCCGGCCTGCTCTTGTACAGCAGTAGCGGTCGAGCTGCGGTCGTGTTCCAAGGCGGCCTGCGCTGCGTCAACGTCCCGCTCAAGCGCTCGGTCCCGCTCAACTCAGGCGGCAATGCTCCGCCGAACGATTGCTCAGGTCTCTACGCGATCGACATGAACGCGTTTGCAGTCGGTGGGCTCGGCGGCACGCCGGCGGCGTACCTCACGGTGCCTAGTACCGTGATCGACGCGCAATGCTGGGGCCGCGACCAAGGCTTCACCGCCCCGAACAACACGACGTTGTCGGACGCCGTGGAATACACGATCTGCCCTTGATATGGGTGGTGTTGACAACTCCTGATTGACGATCACGCTGAACTGATTGCCGAGGCCGGCTGCCCTGGTGGTAGCTGGCCTCGATCGTTTGCCTCGAGCGCTGCTTGCCCCCGCCGTGCGCTGGGGCACGCAGCGCTCGAGGCATTCGACTAGACGAGACTCGGGTCCGGGGACGACAAACGCAGGCTCGCTTCGCGGCGATACAGTTTGATATTCGCGGGTTGGCTACCGCATTGCAGGCAGCGGCACGGCGAGCGCATCGGCTGGTTCCGGCTTCACGACCAGTGTGCTCAACGTGGTCAACATCAAGCCGGAGCTCTTGCTCCGCACGAATGCGGGTCGACCAGCGGTCGTGTTCCAAGCGGGTCTGCGCTGCGTCATCGTTCCGCGCAGACGATCGATCCGGATCAACTCGGGCAGTAATCCCCCGCCGGACAATTGTCCGGGCGTTCACTCGCTCGGCATGAACGCATTTGCGGCGCGGTGCTCGGCGCCAGTCCCGCGGCCGACCTCACGGTTCAAGGCAGCGTGGTCAACACGCAATACTGGGGCGGCGACAGCTGGTGGGCACCCCAAACAACTCGACATCGTCGAACGGACTGGAATTCAGGATCCGTTCGTGATCGAGTATTCGGTTGTCCAGCTGCCTGGACGATGCGTACTCGACTCGTACGGGCGGCTTGGCTCCATACAGAAAACTACCCTCGTCAAAGAAATACAGATGAACTGCAAGACACTGATTCCCGCTCTCTGCCTCACGGCTCTCGTCACTGCCGGCTGCGCAGGCACACGTTCGGCCAACGGTTACTACACCGTGCACGCCGAGAGCTTCCGCATCATCGGCTTCGCCATTCCCGGCGACGACCAGGAAGCGGCCGCCAAACTGCAAGCCGAGAAGTACCCCGGAGCGACCGTCACGACGAACTCGTCGACGCCCGCCGATTGGACGTCCTTCTGGGGCGTGCTCAACAACATCATCGGTTTCAGCTCCACCTCGATTTCCGGCCAGACGAAGTAGTCACCGCCGACAACGGGATCTGACACACGACGGGCCGGCGGCATCCCAGCGATGCCGCCGGCCCGTGTGTATTCCCGGGCAAGCGGCTCTCGCTATCCTGCTTGCGTGCATCTCTTGCATGAGCAGAACTTCCCAAAGCGTCTCGGCCGCGCGGCCGTGCCGTTGACTGCCTGCGCGGTATTGATCGCAGGCTTCGCGCTGTTCATCGGGCTGCGCTTGGGCCCGCATCTCGAGCAGGCGAATGCGCCGCTCGCTGCGCCGGGTGATTCAGGTGCTGGGAATGCCGGATCCTCTGGAGCGGCTGGAATTCCGTCGGCCTCACAAGCCGCGAGCGCGCGCACTCCACTGCCCGAAATCGCAGCAGTCTCGACAGTGCTTTCCACCCGCCCGAGCGGTGTCGTGCTCGACGCACAGACCCGCGAACCGCTGCCGGCCTATCGGCTCGGCGTGTACTCGTTCGAGAACGGATCGAACCAAGGCCTCTCGACGACGAGCGGCGCGAACGGCGTGTTCCGACTCGACACGGAACTGCCGTTCGGCAAATTGCGCTTCGAACTGATCGATGATCTCGGGCTCGCCTATCGCAATCGCGAGTACATCACGAAGGACTTCTCGCCGGGCGCAAGTCCACAGGCGCCGGCGCCCATCGAATTGTTGGCCGCGTGCGGGCCGACATGCTTCTTCGAACTGGAGTTCCCGGGGGACCTCGGCCCGGCGGACTTTGACGTTCGACTGCTCAGTGGCCGGCCGTTTCAGGGTTCAGCCTACGCGCCTGATCCAATTCACGCGGCTTTGCGTGCACCGAATGCAGCGACGCTGCACCCGCAACTTCCGTGGGTGCGCTTCGGCGTGAAACCCGGTTGGCTGGGAATGGGCTTTGTCGAGCTGCGCTCGGAGGACGGCCGCTGGCGCGGAGGCAACTGGATCGAAGCGCTGCAGGGCATCCAAGTCGAGCCGGTCAAGATCAAGCTCGAGAGTGCGAGTTGGCTCGTCGCGGACGTCCCGATCCCTCCAGGCGCCGGCTATGGCGTCGCGCAGTTCCACTTGAGCGAACTCCTGCCGCTGAATTCGAAGCAGCGTCCGAGGAAACAGGGCGCTTCGTGCGGCGCAGATGGCAAGCTTCGCTTCGATTTCCTCGAACCGGGCGAGTATCGCCTGACCACGCACGACTGCAACTGGTACCCGTTTGAACGCGACGTCAGAATCGTGCGCGGCGAAAACAACCTGGGCACGATCGCGCTCGTGCCGCGGCCTGTGGTCGGCGACATTCGCGGCACGATCGAATCGAGGAGCGGCAAGTACGAAGGCGCCTGCCACGTCAGTCTTTCGAACACGGCCTTCGAACACGATGCGCTTTTCGACCACAGCCTCGACTTCGAGGACGACGGCACGGGCAGGCTCGTCGCCAGCTTCGAGTTGGAAAACGTGACGGCAGGCGAGTGGTTCCTCTACGTGCACTGCCACGACGGTTTCGTGCACACCCGATCGCTGCGCACTGTGGTCGCGCCGGCGCAGGACGTGCACATCGTGCTCGAGGATTTTTCGGCGACGATCGAGATCGTGCTGCTCGATGCGGCGAGCGGCGAGCTGCTCGGCGAAGACAGCGCCGTCGCTTGGCAGGTCGGCGAAGCCAACGATCGCGCGGACGGTCCGCGCGTCCAACTCGACGGGTTGCCCGACTCACTCGAGCGCATCACATTCCTGGCCGAAGCTCCCGGATACCGGCCGCGGCGCGGAACGGGTGCGGATTTCGAACGCATCCCGGGCAACGGCAATTCCGCGGCGAAACTGCGCGCGGTCTGCAAACTCGAGCGCGGTTTCGG
>JAYUOR010000717.1:0-6693 GCA_043760765.1 Planctomycetota bacterium
AGTGGCTTGCGCCGGGTGTACGATTCTCTCGCCCGACAGCATGGAAATGACGACGCGAGAACACTCGACGTAGCCGTGAAACTCGCCTGGAGCCTTTGCGCGCTTGAGCACAGCGACGAGGCCGAGGGCCTGTTTCGCCGCGCGGAATCCGGCTTGCCCGACTCGCTCGGCGAGAAGCATCCATCCGTGTTGCGTGCGCGGGTCGGACTCGCAACGTTGCTGCGCGACGCCGGCGATCTCTCAGGGGCCGAATCCGAATTCCGTAGTGCGCTCGAGGCTTACGGATCGTCCTCCGACGAACTCGACGGACTGGTCGCTAAACACGGTCTGGCCGAGACGCTGCGTCGCGCGGGAAGACTCGCCGAAGCTGAGCCCCTTCTGGCACAGGCTGCGGCCGAAGCACGGCTCATTCTGTCGGCATCGCAGTGGCAACGCGCGATCGTAGAAGCCGACTGGGCGCGCTGTCTGCATGACCTTAAGCGCTACGACGAGGCCGAACCCCTGATTGCCGCGAGCAGTGCGACCCTCGCCCGGACGCTCGGTGCCGGTTGCAGGCAGACCGTGCTCGCCCTGGAGCTCTTGGATGAAGTGCGGCGGAATCGGGCCGTGAAAGGGCACTGACCCGGGCGCGATGGACGGACCGATGTATCATCGAGGACCCATAGGAAATCCCATGATCACACGACTTGTCCCGATCGTTCTCCTCACTGCATCCGCCACGGCCCAGACCAATTTGCCGGTGAGCGTCTCCAGTGCCGGTGCCCTGGCCAACAACAACTCGTACTACTCGCTGGTCTCCACGGACGGGCGCTACGTGGTCTACCAGAGCGAAGCCAGCAACCTGGTCGCGAACGATTTCAACAACACGTACGACATCTTCCGGCGCGATCTGCAGAACAATGTCACGGATCTGGTCAGTGTCGGGACCTCGGGAAACTCGGCCAGTGGATTGGGCCTGAGTCCCGCGCTCTCAGGCGACGGCCGCTTCGTCGTCTGGTCGAGCAACGCCGGCAACGTGATCTTCGGCGACACCAACGGCACGTGGGATGTGTTCCTGCGCGACATGGTCGCCGGTGTCACGACGCGTATCAGCCTGCTCAGCAATGGCGCTCAGGCTTCGCTGCGCAGCGATCAGCCGCGCATCTCGCCCGACGGCCGATTCGTCACCTTTGAATCCGACGCCGACTTGATCCCCGCCGATACGAACGGGCTCAAGGATTGCTATCGCCTGGATCGCAGCACGGGCCTGCTCGATCTGGTCAGCAGCGATTCCAATGGCGTCCCGGGCAACTCGATCAGCTACGCGGCGCAACCGTCAGACGACGGACGCTACGTGGTCTTCTTTTCGAACGCGAGCAACCTCGTCGCGGGCGACACGAACAACTGGGCCGACGTTTTCCGCAAGGACATGACTACGGGGACGGTGTTGCGCGTCAACGTTTCCACGGCGGGCGTGCAAACCAACAATGAATCGATCTGGCCCAGCATTTCGGGCGACGGCCAGGTCGTGACCTATTGCAGCGTCGCCAACAACCTGGTTCCAGGCGACACCAACGGACAGTTCGACGTGTTCGCACGCGATATCCCGGCTGGCGTCACGACACGCTTGAACGTGCAGCCCAATGGTCTTCAGGCGAACAGCTACGTGCACTCCCCCACAGCGCTGAGCACGGACGGGCGTTTCGTGATCTACGCCTCGCTCTCGAGCAACCTCGTTCCGGGCGATTTGAATGGTTTCCAGGACTCGTTCATCCGTGATCGCCTGTTGCAAGTGACCGAGCGTGTCGGCTTTGGCTTCAACGGTTCGGAGGTGAACAGCGACAGCTTCGTCCCGCACATGACGCCCGATATGCGCGTGATCACGTTCACCTCCACCGCGACCAACATCGTCCCGGGCGACACCAACGGCTTCCGCGACATCTTCGCCACGATCCGCGGCGGCACGTTCACGACGTACTGCACCGCCAAGGTCAATTCGCTAGGTTGCACGCCCGCGATCGGCGGCGCCGGCAATCCGAGCGCGACGAACGCCGCTCCGTTCGTCGTGAGCGCGAGCCAGCTTCGCAATCAGAAAACGGGCATGCTGCTCTACACGCCGAACGGAGTGCACGCGGCCCAACCCTTCCAGGGCGGAACGTTGTGCGTCGGTCCTGTCGGCATCAAGCGCGCGCCCGCGTCCTCGACGGGCGGCACTCCGGCGCCGGCCAATGACTGCTCGGGCGTGCTCGCGCTCGATTTCAACGCCTTTGCAGCGGGTCAATTGGGCGGCAACCCCTCGCCCGCGCTTTCGGTTCCCGGCAACACCTACCAATGCCAGGCCTGGGGTCGCGATCAGGGTTTCCCGGCGCCGAACAACACGACCTTGTCGGACGCGCTCGACGTCACCGTCGGCCCGTGATCGTCGGATAGGAAGCCGGGTCCGGAGCCGTGCTTCGTACCCGCCGCCGGGCGCTCAACGCCGCAAAGCGCGCGGGAACAAAATGTTGTTCTCGGTGTGGATGTGCTCCATCACCTGTTGCTCGAACTCGGCCAGGCCAAGGTAGAGCGCGGTCCAGGTCCCACAGGCGTCCGGCGGCAGCTTCAGGTCGTTGGTCAATGCGCGCACCCGGGCCAGGTTCAGAGCATGGTCGTTGTGCTCCTCCTCCATCATCTGCACCGGCATCGAAGCCATGTGCGCGCGGCTGGACTGGAGCATCGGGAAGAGCATCTGCTCCTCCTTCTGCATGTGCAGCTCGAGTTCCTCGGCCAGGCGCGCGATGTGCTCGGCGAGCCCCCGCGGACAGCTCGGCTTATCGCCGTGGACCGCCTCGACGCGCGTGGCCATGGCCACGAGGCGCGGCAGCTCGGCGCGGTGGGCGGTGTGGTAGGTCTTCAGGACGTGTTCGATTAGCTCGGCGACCGGACGCTCGTCCCAGCGCGCGAAGTTGCCGGGAGTTTTGACCTCGGCGTGGATCTCGCGCACCAGCGCTTCGACGTCGAGGTGCTTCTTGGCGCAGGCCTCAGCCATGCTGATTCGACCGTGGCAGCAGAAGTCGAGGCCGTGGCGATAGAACACGCGCGAAGCTCCGGCGTGCTTGGCGGCGAGGTCGGCGAGGGTGTGCTGGGGAGTGATCGTGTCAGTCGCGCTGGTCATGGTTGTCTCCTGGGTTTGTGAACAGGAGTCCCAAGCACGGCCCGTGCCAGCTCGGAAAACGCCATTCCTGACCATTTGCGGAGGTGTGTTGTATAAATGGCAGCATCACGTTAGGATCAAAACAACAACAGTGTTGCGATGACGACAACTCCTCCGACTCTCGATGATCTGCTGCCGATCGCGCTGGATATCACGGCCTCGCTGACCTCGCAGGACCGCTCGAACCGATTGGTCGCCGCGGTTCGGCGAGCTCTCCCCTGCGACGCGGTGGCGCTGCTGCGCCTCGAGGGTTCGACGCTGGTCCCGGTCGCCGCGCAGGGACTCTCGAGCGATGTTATGGGGCGGCGCTTTCCGCGCTTCGACCACCCGCGGCTGGACATCATCTGCTCCAACGAAGAGCCGACGATCTTCCCCGCCGACAGCTCCTTGCCCGATCCCTACGACGGACTGGTCGATGGCAAGCCGCACCTCGACGTGCACGCGTGTCTTGGCTGTCCGCTGCGGATCGAGGGAGCGCTCGTCGGCGTGCTGACGATCGACGCGCTGCAGCCGGGCAGCTTCGACCGCGTCGATCGCCGCTTCCTCGTGCACCTAGCCGCGCTGGCGGCGGCCGCACTGAGGACCAGCGACCTGATCGAAACCCTCGAGCGCCACGCCAAACACCAGGGTCTGGTCGCCCAGGACCTGGTGCGCGACGTACTCGAACGCCGTGGCGGGTTCCTGATCGGCAACAGCACGGCCATGGCGAGCCTGCGGCGCGAGGTCGAGCTGGTCGCGGGAACGCACTTCCCGGTGCTGGTCAGCGGTGAAACCGGAGTGGGCAAGGAGCTGGTCGTACGCACGCTGCATTCGCAGTCGCCGCGCGCCGGCCAGCCCTTGGTCTACGTCAACTGCGCCGCTTTGCCCGAATCCGTCGTCGAGAGCGAACTCTTCGGGCACACCAAAGGCGCCTTCACCGGAGCCGACCGCGCGCGGCCGGGAAAATTTCGCGTCGCGGATGGCGCGACCTTGTTCCTCGACGAGATTGGCGAGTTACCGCTCGGCATGCAGCCCAAGCTGCTGCGCGTGCTGCAGGAGGGCGAAATCCAGCCGGTCGGCAGCGACCATCCCGAGCATGTCGACGTGCGCGTCCTGGCCGCGACGAATCGCGATCTGCGCGCAGAAGCGCAGGCCGGGAATTTCCGCGCCGATTTGCTTCACCGACTGGACGTCTGCCGCATCCAGGTGCCGCCCCTGCGCGAACACGCCAAGGACATCGCGCAACTCGCGGGGCATTTCGGCGATCGCCTGCGGCGCCGGCTGGGCACGGGCCCAGTGCGCTTCGAACCTGGCGCGATGGCAGCGCTCAGCTCCGCTCCGTGGCCAGGCAATGTGCGCGAGTTGGAAAACGTGATCTCGCGCGCCGTGTTGCGCGCGCAGGCACGCGCAGTTGCAGGCGGGCCGGTCATCGTGCAGAGCGCCGACCTGGGTGAACTGCAATCGAGCGCCGACGTTCCGACGCGCGCGCAATCGCCGACGATTGCGAACGCCGACGGCAACCTGCGCGAGGCCGTGAGCGAGTTCCAGCGCGCGCTGATCGCCAAGGAACTCGAGCGCGCGCACGGCAACTGGGCCGCCGCGGCGCGCGCGCTCGGCATGCACCGCAGCAATCTGCATCACCTCGCCAAACGCCTTGGCGGGCTGTGAGCAGCGCCGCTCGGTGGGGTCGTTCCGCGATGCGTCGTGATCAAGCCTGGTTGGCCAAGCGGTTCCCTCAGAGCGAGAAGCCGATCCCGAAGCGCAACATGATGTCGCTCAGGTGATCGTCCTCGCCCTCGATGTCGACCCGCTCAAGTGTTCTCTCGTACACGAGACCGATGTCCACGAACCAGTGCTTGTCGAGCGGCGCGGTGCCGCCGAAGCCGATGGCGAATCCGTCGTAGTCCTGCGGCCCAGAGTTGGTGTCGAGGTCGGTGCCGTGCCGCGCGAGCACCTCGACGTAGACAGCACCTGGCTCGGAGCCGGGAAAGCGCTTGCGCAATCCGATGCTCGACTCCGGAACCGACTGACTGTGGTACCAGTGCCGGTCCATGCCGCCTACGACATCGACCATTGACGTGTTGATGGAAGCCTGCCAGCCCACGCTGCGGAAAAATGTGTCGCTGTCAAGCGTCACGTTCTGAGTCGTGCCTCCGCCTTCTGACGTGGCGGAAGGGTCCGATCCGTCGCTGACAAGGTAGCTACTGAACAGAAGTGCAACCACCTCAAGTGCCTGCGGGGAATCAGCGCGCGCCTGGAGCGAGACGACATGCTCGGGTGTCGACGCGCAGCCTGTGACGAGAAAGAACAGAGCCGTCAAGAGGCACGGAGAAAGGTGGATCAGGGGCGGCATCGGGCGGATTGGCGTCGCAAGCCTAGCCGCAGAGACTCAGCCAGGGGAGAGCTCCCTTGCGAATTCAAACCTCGCGCTGGCCGAGTGTGTTCGGGGCTGCCGATGGTGCATGCGGCCTCGAAGCGAGCAGGGCCCGATAGGACTCAGTTCACGACCACCTGAGAAATCCCGACGTCGTCGTCGCCGATCAGAAAACGTTGCCACGAACCGTTCTCGCGTTGCAGCAGCACCGCGCGCGCTTCGGAAGGAATGCGCAGCGGAGCAAACATGCCGTCCTGCGCGAGCAGCACGCGCGTGCGAACCCGCGTTCCGGCGGAGAATCGATCGACATCCAAGGGCCGATCCTCGGCATCGACCACGGTCAGGCTGGCGTTGCCGACCGGGCCGCGCGTCAACACATTGAGGATCCGCTGCGAGGTGAACTCCAATTCGACGCTGCCGTCGGGCTTGGTGAATTCGACCGGCGTCAGCACGGGTGCATGGTCCTTCGCCATGAGCACGAAGAAAGCGCCGCGACGCGGCACCTGCACGAGCGTGAATGTGCCATCGGCCGCCAGCGCTTGGAGCGGGCCAGCCTCGCTCGTGCTGCCCGCGCCCGAGCGCGTGACGTGGATCGGATAGGCGATAGCGACGGTCAACTCCGCGGGAAGCGGTCCGCTGGAGCAGACGACCCGGCCGCGAACTTCGCCGAAGATCGTTTCGGGTCCCACGCGCAGAACTACGTCGTTGGTTCCGGCAGGAAACAGCTCGCTGACCAGAGTGAAACTGTCGTCGGGGCGCCACGCGCGCAGGCGATAGGCGCGCAAAGACAGGCCGCTCAACTCGAAGCGTCCCGCGGAATCTGTCGGCACGCCTTGCTCCCATCCACCGAGGCGGCCTTCCACCGTCGTGACCGAAAAATCGAGCAACGCAGGATCGAACACGTTGACGCGCACATCATCGAGCGGCTTTCCGTCGGCACCGAGCACGACTCCGCGCAGGCTGCGCACAGGTTGGTCGAGAACGATCAGTATGCCGCGGCCTGACTTGGGGTCACGGCGCACGGCTGTGATCAGGCCTTCGCGCTGATAGGCTGCGAATCCAGGCGAAAGAACCGTCAAGCTGCCGCTGTCGGCGACCTCGACGCGCATGAATGCGAAGCGCCCTTCTGCATCGGTCCGGGTCTTCTGACGAGCGAGCAAGACCTCGG
>JAYUOR010000718.1:0-6690 GCA_043760765.1 Planctomycetota bacterium
GAACAAGGACTTCCTGGGGCTGTTCGCGAAGGAGAATGTCATCGTCGGCGACTACACGAACTCGACCTGGCAGTACTACGTGCAATGGTGGATGTCCGACCCGATGAACCAGTCCGCGGAGGATGCGGGGGCCGACGGCATCCCGAACACGCGCAATGGACGCGACGGAATCCTGGGCACGGCGGACGACGATGTGCTCGAAGGCGACGGCATCTTCACGGTCGAGACCTACTCGGCCGCGGATCAGGCGCTGGGATTGATCCCTCCTGGCAAAAACGTCGGTGACGCAATTCCGGGTACCGGCGAGGACATCGATGGCGACGGCGTCTACGACGGCGCGACGACGATGGCCAATGTCACGATCCCGGTGCCGCTGAACACGGCCAACTGGGACGGCAACATGCCCGTCGGCGGTGTGCCGAGTTATAGCAGCATCTCTTCGCTCTACGCCGCCAACATGGACGCTGTGTTCTACACGAACCACTCGTTCTGCTGGGTCGTGCTCGGCGGCACTTCGGCGAAGATCAACGGAGCGTTGGTCAGCCGCAACGAGAACATCATCTATGGCACACCCTCGATGGATGTGAACTACGACAATCGTCTGCTCGGCTCGAGCGCCAGCCTCGCGGCCCCGCTCCTGCCCCGCGAAATCGGATCGGCGGAAGTGCTGCGCTGGGCGCCACTCGACACGGATCCCAACCGCTACGTGGTTCACCCGTGAACTTCGAGTGCTCTTCGCGGAGTGCGGGTGCGATCCTGTGCGGAATTGCGCTCATGCTCGCCACGGGCGGAATCGCCCGGGGACAAGCGCCCGATTCGCCGAGCGAAAACGCAACCAACGCCGAGATCGAGAGCGTGTTAGGCGCACGCAATCGCGCACGGATGCACCCGGGCAATCCGCTTGAGATTGTCGGTGTCGAGCAAGGTGCGAACGATATTCGCTCGCGCACTCCGGCCTTGGCCAACAGCAACCGCGCGGTCGTGGTCTTGAATGCCGACGAGCTTCACGATCGCACGCTCGCCATGTACGAGAACGGCGCGCGCTTCAGTCAACCGGCCGCGGCGCTGCCGACCGAAAAAGCGACACCCAAGCGCAGCCTGATTCGGCGCGTGCTCGGACCGGAGGACGCCGAGGGCAAGTCGCTGGGCTGGGCGCGCTGGCTGGTGCTGCTGGGGCTGACCACCATGCTGGCGGGAATCGGACGCGCTCTTTGGCGGCGCTTCAAGAGCGAAACGGCGAGCGAACAGGTCGCCTGAGATGCCGGACAGCTTTCCGAACTGGCGTGTTCTCGCGAGTCACTGCCAGTACGCAGGCGAATAGCAGCCCGCCGGAAAAGGGCGCCGTAGCGAGGCACAGCGGGCGAAGGCGAGGCAAGCAGCGCGACGAAACGGCGGCGGAAGCGGCCTGCTTGGCCGCTGAGCAAGACGTTTCTAGCGCGACGCAGCATCGCCGAAGACCGCGACGCCGAGCAGTCGATTTTTTTGCAGGGCTGCTAGCGCGACACGCCGATCAGGTGGAAGAAGGGATCGAGGTCGACGGAGTAGCTTTTGACCATTTCGGCGCGCCACTGCACAAACTCGAGATCGTCGACGGGGTCCTCCAACAGGCTTTTCTCGATCGTGGCTGCGTTGTCCTTCCAGTTGCCCGTGAGCGCCGGCAAAAGCTTGTCGACGCGCAACATCAAATGCTTGCCGTCGTCGGCCGCGAGCGGCCCGGCGACCTGGCCCACGGGCGTCTTGAAAGCGATCCGCGACAGTTCGGCGTTTTCGTTCCGGATCAGCGTGATGAGCGCGCCGCCCGGTTCCTTCTCGCGATAGCGATGCAACTCCTTGGCGAGCGAATCGAAGTCGCGGCCGGCGGCCAGACCGACGTTGAAAGCATCCATGGCCTGCTGGTCGACAAGTTCGACCAGACGCACGACACAGCGCTCGCGGCCGCAGGCCCAGGCGCGCACGACGCGCTCGGCGACCAGCTGAGCGATCGCTTCGCGGCGCAATTGTCGGCGGTAGTACTCGGTGTCGACGCCCAGCTCCGTCTGCAGGTGCTTGGCGATCGAGATGCCGCGGCCCTGGCGCTCGAGGCTGTCGCCCAATGCCTTCCACGCGGCTTCGAGACGCTCGTCGACCTTGGTCTGCGAGACCGCAATCTCCTGTCGCTCGGCTTCGAGCAGCGCCAGGCGTTCGACGACCAGGCGATCGAGGATCTCGCGCGAGACATCGCTCGAGCGCAACCAGATGCGCGCCAGGAACGAGCGCACGTCGATCGGTTCGCCGGAAACCAGCGCGATGGCGAGGTCCGGGTCGCCAGCCAGCGGCGCTGCTACGGCGCCTGGCGCGGCGGGTACCTGGGACTTTTGTCCTTCGACAGCGCTTTCAGCGCGCAGCGTTTCGCGCGTCGGCGCATCGGCAATTCCGGCGTCCTTTGCGCTGAGGTTCGAGCGCGTCGCGCTCGCGCAAGACGCAAACAAGATGCACGACAAGGCGCCGGCCGCGAGTCCTTCGCGGAGAATGAGTCGACGCGCTCTCATGGATTTTCGGCTCACCAGAAGTTCACGCGGCGGATACGGCCGACGCGGTGGCACGTGGGACAGTCCACAACGACCAGACCCGCACTGTTCGCGCCCTGCCCGGGTTGCTGGCCCGGCGCATTGGAGCGTGCGCTGCCGGTGTTGATCATCTCGCGCGTCCCGGTGCCGCCGCAATCGGGGCAGTTGGAAAGCTCTTCCTTGACGATCCTTAAATCGCCGCCGTTCTCGGCGTAGTGCGCGAGCAGCCACTGGCTGCGCCCATACGAAGTCCAGCTGCGCCAGAAAATTTCCTGCTCGCTGTCTTCGCCTTCCTTCGCACCCGCGTCGGTTTTCTTCTTCGCAACCATCTGCTGATTGGCGAGGTAGCGCTTGATCTTGTCCTCGATCTTGGCGCGCTCGGCTTCGGCTCCGGTCTTCGGAGCATCCTCGGTCTTGGGCTTCTCTTTCCCGTATTCCTTGAGCGCGGCAGCGTCGCCGAGCAGCCATGTGCCTTGACCGTACGAGGCGCGGCGAAAACGTCCGCGTTTACGCTCCTCCCAGATCTTCTTGAGCTCCTCGGGCTTGACGCTCGCACCCACGGCGCGCTGCAGGTCCGCAGTCACGGCGGCAAGCAGTTCATCCTTCATTTTCTCGGAGATGAAGGCCAGCGAACTTTCGAGAGTTGCGCTATCCGCCTTTGCCTGCTTGTCGGCTAGGCGCTCGGCCCACTTGTACCACTGCTTCGCGACCATCTCCGCCAATGCCGCGTGGCGCGATTTCTCGACTTGCTTCTTTTTGCGATCGACCTCGCTCCTGAGCGTCGAGTCAGGCCACTTCTGTAAAAAAGCATCCAGGGCTCGCAGCGCGGCATCGTATTGCCCGCGCGCGCGCATCGAGTCGACTGAATAGAGATAGTCGAGCTGCGCCTGATTCGCAGCCTTTTCCTGCACGCGCAGGAGGGTCGGCTTGAGCGATCCATTGTCGAAGCCGGGGTCGATCGCCTGCGCAGCCTTGTAATGTTCGAGCGCGCGCGTGAAATCGAAGATGCGCTCGCAGTACTTGGCCAGGTCCAGCTCGCTCTGCGCGCTCTTGGGATCGAGCTTGTCGGCCTCGTCGCGATACAGCTCCTCGCGCGTGAACACATCGAGGGCGGGCACGACCACACTGGTGACGGCTCCGCTGATGCGCCGCTTGGGAACCGGAACCAATCGGTCGGCGGTCTTGACGAAAATCTCGAGCTCGGTGCGGCTGACGATGCGGCCGACGATCTCGGTGCCGTCATCGAGCTGCAGCCGGTCGGCCTCGACCGTCAATTCGTCGCCGGAGTGATCGACATAGCCGAACTCCTCGAGCAACGCGCCCGACTGGGTCGGCTCGATCTGTTTCCAGGGCATGCGCACGATGCCGGCGTTGTCCAGGCGCTGGAACGAAAGCCTTTCGGAATCGTGGCCGAAGATGCGGCCCCACAATGAGCCGCCGTCGGCGAGCTTCAGCAACATGACTTCGCTGATTGCGCCGGCATCCGCGTCGCCGTCCTGAGCCAGGCTCGGCGTCGCGAAAACGCTGAGAACCCACAACAGTGTCGCGCACGGAATGAATCGAATGGGGTGTATCACTTTTTCTCCACGAACTGACGTCGCAGGCGCTCCGAGAACGGTATCTCTCGCAGGCACAACGTCGTGAACTTCTTCTGTTTGCTCTCGCCGGCGCTCTTCCATTTGACGGTGACATCGACGCGGTACTCGAGCGCCCCGCCAGGATAGTCCTTCTGGGAAGGATCCGCCGTCGCCTTGGCCGAATAGGTGATGTCCGGGTTGCCCGAAAGCGGCCGGTCGATGATGTCGACCGGCAGTCCGACCTTCACGCTGGAGCCATCGACTTCGAGCGGGAACATTTGCTCCTCGAGGTCGGCGACCACGGCTTCGACCGCGGACGCTCCGTCGTTGCGCAGCGCGGCCGTGCGCGTCAGGGCGGCGCCAAAGGACAACAAACCCAGCACGCAGGTCATGCCCAGCAGGAAAAGGCCCATGGCGATGACGACCTCGATGATCGTGAAGCCGGCTTGCCGGCTCGCTTTGCGAAGCACGACTTTCACAGGTCCCAATCCTCCTGCGAGAGCCGCACCGGAACTTCGCGCCGGTAGGTTTCGCCGAAGTGGATGCGCGCGCCGCGCTCGTGATTGGCGGCGCGGGTGCCGCGCATGCCGCGCTGCACGGAGACGTTGCGGCCACCGGGCGTGCTGAGCTTCAACCATTCGCCGTCGATCTTGACGAAGGAGACCGACGTCGTCGGCAGGCGCTTCTCGTCGTCGACCAGCATCGTGTTGGCGCCGAGCGCCAAGAACTCCGAAAGCCGCGTGCGCTTCTGCGCCTCCTTCGGTCGTTCGAATTCGAGCTCGATCTTCACGCGCCGCGGCAGCAGCGCGCGCTGCTTGGCCTTCGGCATGCCCGCACCCGGTTCGTTCCACACGTGCAGCAGCATGTTGGGCCGCTGCTTGCGCCAGGCGTCCCAGGAGAAACACGAATCGCTGACCTGATCGCCCGCATGCCAGCCATCGATCAGCGTGGTCGTCTGAGTCGCGAACTCCAAGCCCAGCCACAACACGCCGCCGCTGACTTCGCTCAGCGCACCCGGCGTCGGTTCGCCGCCCTTCGAGAAGAAGCGCTCGTCGAAGTAGGAGACTTCCTTGCCCGGCACGCTCGGCGCGTTTGGGTCATCGCGCGGCGTGGCCAGGCGCTCGCCGCGCAACACCAAGCCTTCGGAGCGGCGGTCCTGTTCCTGCTTGCCCTTGTAGGCAGGCACGACGGCCCAGGCGACTTCGATCAGGCCCTGACCCTGATTCGGGTCCTTCGAACGGAAGCGCAAGCGCGCCAGCTCGGCCTCGCAAGCGTGACGCACGAGCCGCAGCCGGGGCCACAACGCATCACTCGCGCCATCGCCATCGGTGTCGAAGGCGATCCACTCGGCCACAAGATCGCCGCGTGCGCCGCCGTCCATCTGGACCAGATCGTTGGCCAGCAATTCGCCGAGCGCTGAAGACTCCTCGACTCGCGCGCGTCGCGTTTCGCTCTTGTCCCAGACGCCGATGAAACCGCGCATCACCGCGAATACGGAAACCATCAGTAGCGCGAGCAGGCCGACGGCGATGACCAGTTCGATGACGGTCAAGCCGCGCCGTGACAGGCGCGTCCTGCTGATCCGAAAAGCGATCATTCGTCGACCCTCCTCAACGTCAGACCGGGCCCGAGGTACTCGACGCCGAACTGCGTCAGGCGCGGCGTGCGCTTCCAGCCGTGCGAAAGTCCGTTCGTATAATCGAAAGCGTTCGGCGCATAGCGCACATACACGCGCCACTCGAGTGAATCGCGTTGAATGCCGATCGCGCGCCCGGATCCGTCCTTCAAGCCCTGCTCGAGACGCGCGAGATTCTTGCTCAGATCGGCAGAAGGCTCGTCGTCCCAGGCTGTCAGCGGATTGGAGCGCTGCAACACTTCGATTTTCGTGCCCGGCGGTTCGTCGGCCTGGAAGAAAACGTCGCGCCAGAAGGCATTGGGTTGATCGATCGAGAAGCCGAAGTAGGCCAGTTCCGGCGCGTCGGCGCGATCGGCCCAGCGATCCCAGTAGCGGAACGGGAACAGGATCACGGGCTCGCCGGCTGAATGCGCCGACGGCGCAGTCCCAAAGCGTCCGCGGAAAATGCCGCCGCCGTTGTCGTCCATGGCGCCCGGCTTCGAAGATCCGCGCGGCATCTCGAGCTGCGTGCCCGCAAGGTGCGTGTAGTGGATCAGTTCGCCGCCGATCAACAGCGTGCCTTGACTCGGGAAATCCGTGGCGTCCTCGAGTTGAATGATCGCCGAGCCTGGACTCAGCGAAGCAGCCAGCGTGGTCACGATGCGCGTCTCGAGCCAGGTCGCCGTCTCGCCAGCCTCGTGCGTCTCCTCTGTCGTGCCCAAGAGTCCGCGGCCGCTTGTGGCAATCGTGATCAGTCCGCTGCTCGAGTCGATCGAGTCATAGCACAGAATTTCCGATCCGATGCGCAGCAGGCCGGCGTCCTTGGGCAGGTCGTTCAGGAAGATGTGCGTGTCGCCGAGCAGACCTTGCGCGACGCGAATCGTCGATGGATAGGCATGGAATCCAGGCGAGCCCGGGCCGAACGGCACGGTCACCGCCAGCTGTGCCGCCT
>JAYUOR010000719.1:0-2640 GCA_043760765.1 Planctomycetota bacterium
TTGAAGATTTCGCTCGACACTTCGGCGATCGAGAGACTCTTCCCGTTGCCGACATCCTTGAGGTGGATCTCGGGGATCGTCGCGTTCGCGGCGCCGTTCCCAAGTTTCCCAAGCGACGAATCGAGCGCGTAGTCGACTTCGACCGTCGTGTTGCGGATCACGAGATCGTGGATCACGAAGCGCTTCTGCGAACCCGCCTCTTCGACGACGGGCTTGTCGCCCTGCCCGGCGCCGCCGCCCAAGCGTGCCAGGTTCTCCTGGATCACTCCGTAGTTGGTCTGCATGCCGCGGCCTTCCAGTCGCAGATGGATGCCGTCGAGTTCAAAGCTCGGCACTTCGACCTGCTCGCCCATCAGGCTCGACATGCGGACATGCAGCAGACCGAGTTTCAGGCCCAGCATCGGCTTGTCGGAGAAGCCAGGGGGATTGGAGATCGACAGGTCCTCGATGCCGACGACTCCATCGAAGGGGTGGAGTTTGACGCCGCCCACGCTGGCGGGAACGGCGAGCGCGTAGCTGACGCCCTGCTCCACGGCGGCGCTCGCGCCGCGATCGAGCAGCAGGTAGAGCGCGAGCGCGAGTGCGAGCAGGACGAAGAAAGCGACAAGCAGCAGTCGAAGGATGAGGCGCATGGTCGGCCCATTCCATCAGCGCGCACGCCGTGTGCAAGGAATTGAGGCGCGATCCCTGTGATCGCGAAGTAAATCCGATTTTTTCGGCCGCCAGAGCGGCGTGGCGCAGTCGTGTCCTTGCCGCATTCACTGGGTACGAATGCGGTCGGGTGGGGGCCTCGAGCTCGCACTCGTTCCACCCGGATTTCAGCACGAGGACTCGATGATCCAATGGTTTCCGCATGCGGCGTGCGTTCTCGCCGCGTGGAGCGCTCAACAAGGCTCCGCAACTGTGCCTGATGAAATGACACGGCTTTCCAGCCGGCTTTCCGCGATCGAGGAAGAGTGGGCGGAGGAACCGGGCGTGGCGACGAGCAGCTCCGGCGGCCTGATCACGCGTGTCGATGTCGGCCGCGCGCCCGGCCGAACCTGCCTGCGCGTGAGCCTCGAAGGCGCGGCGCCGCTGACGAACGTGATCCTGGAGCTCGGTTCCCTGCGCGGCGAATCCCTGGGCGGCATTCGCCGCCAGTTGCTGTGCACGGACGCCGAGGGGCGAGCTCAGCTCGAATATCGTGGCCCGCTTCCTGACGGGCTCGGCGCACGATTCGTCGCACGCCCGAAGCTCGGTGCCGCGCAGCACTCGCGGGCTGTCGGGCTGCCCGGCTCGGGGACTCAAGCCACCTTCGTCCCGCAGCGCGGAGACATCGTGATCACCGAGATCATGAAGGACCCCAGTTTCGTCAGCGACGCGCACGGCGAGTGGTTCGAGATCCAGAACATCACCACTCACGTGATCAACATCGCTGGCTGGAAGATCTCCGACCTTGGGACCAACTCCCACACGATTTCGAACAACGTTCAGCCGCTCTACCTCAGTCCAGGGCAGCGCTTCGTGCTTGGGATCGACCAGAATCCGCTGACCAACGGAGGTGTGGTGGTCGACTACAAGTACTCGAACTTCACGCTGGGGAACGCGGCCGATTCCATCCTGCTGACCGCTCGCAGCGGCTATCTGATCGACGAAGTGGACTACGACGACGGCATCTTCTGGCCGGACGTGCCAGGGAAGACGCTTTCGCTGCACCTTTTCGCTGGCGATGTCTACCTGAATGACGACCCAGCTAACTGGTGTCCCGGCAAGACCCTGATCGGTGGGGGAAACACCGACATGGGCACGCCGGGGCAGGACAACGACACCTGCCCGTGAGCGAGCGCTGAGTCGCGCTATTCGCTTTTCGGGGCGATGTCGCGGGGCGAGCTGGAAAGCTCCGTCCGAGACCGAATTGCCGTGATAGAAAGAGGGGGCGGCGCTGCGCCGCCGTCCCCTCAATGAAATCAGTCCAAGACCGCGGCATCTCAGCTTTCATCTTCATCCTGGGCCTGTGGTTCGTGGCTCCGAGCACGGCCCTGGCGCAGAACCTCGAAGTCCACGTCGTGAACGTGGATCAAGGTCTTTCCGTGTTCGTGCGCTCGCCGACGGGCATGCGCGTCCTGATCGACGCGGGCAACCCCGGTGACGGCACCCTGCTCGTCAGGCCGTACCTGCAATCGATCGGGGTCACCACGCTCGACTACTCGTACATGACGCACTGGCACACCGATCACTTCGGCGGCCTGACCGACCTGTTCAACACGGGCTACAAGCCGTTGACGGCCGCCTACGATCGCGGCGACACCAACAAGCCGTCGAACTCGTTCGTGACGTCCTACTCGACGGCGGTCGCAGGCAAGCGTCAGATCGCCACGCTGGGTCAGACGCTGGACATCGGGGGCGGCGCGACGATCGAGGTGATGGCGATCAACGGGACTTGGTCTGGCGGGTCGGTGAATCCCACGACCTCGAGCCAGGAAGAGAACTCGCGCTCTCTGGCGTTGGTGATTCGCTACGCGGACTTCGACTGCTACGTCGGTGGCGACTGCACCGCGAACGGCGACGGTTCGACCTCCAACGTCGAGGGCCCGGCCAGCGCCGTGATCGGACAGGTCGAGGTGGCGATCGCCTCGCACCACGGATCGAGCACCGGCTCGA
>JAYUOR010000720.1:0-6686 GCA_043760765.1 Planctomycetota bacterium
TGCACCACACGAGTGCGTCGAGGCCCCGTGCCTCAACTTGCCAGGCTACAAGCCAGGCATGCCGCGACGGGGGGCGGCCTTCTCATCCCATCTCCGTACCGGTTTCCACCCGCGAACACGGGTATATACACACGGGACCAGATCCAGTCCGAATCTCACGGGCCGCATGCCCGGAGTCCGTCCATGAGCGAAGAAGACTTCGCCAACATCCAGCTCAAGAGTTCGCTGCCCAAGACCTGGGAGCAGAAGCGCACGTTCAACGAGGCGCTCTACGAGTGGATGACAAGCGCCCCTTGGTTCGCAATTTCACTGGCGGCCCACGTGGCGATCGGACTCTGCATCTGGCTCCTGCCCAGGCAGCAGCACAGCCGGACGAGTCCGCTCGTGATCCATGCCACCATCGAGCAGGCTTCCGCGAATCCCTTCGAGGATCCTCCGCCACCCGAAGAGCCCGAGCTCTTCGAAGGGCCCAAGCCGCTGGAAGAAGCGCTGCTCAGCGACACCGAACTCGCCGAGCACAACGCGAGCGACGACGCTCAGCCGACGGAAGCGTCGTTGGGTGAAATCGATCTGCGTTCGGACTCGCGCTTCGAAGCTAAGTCCGCCGACAACGATGTGATCGGCATTGCTGCCCGCGCTGGCGGCACGCATGGCGGCCGCAGCGGCAGCCACAAGAACCTGACCGCATCCAACGGCGGCGCGGGCACCGAAGTCGTCCTGAAGGACGGATTGGAGTGGTTGAAGTGGCACCAGTCCGCGGATGGATCTTGGGACTGCGACGGTTTCATGTCGAACTGTGGGCAGCTTCAGGCAGGCGACAGTTGCGACGGGCCGGGCGAATCCTCGCACGACGCGGGGATCACCGGACTCGCGCTGTTGGCCTTCCTCGGCGACGGCAGCACGACGCGCGAAGGTGCCTACAAGGAGCAGGTCGTAAAGGCCGTCAAGTGGCTGCGCGACCATCAGGATGCGCAGAGCGGTTGTTACACAGCTCGCATCGGCCACTCGTTCATGTACGACCACGCAATCGCGACGCTCGCGATGTGCGAAGCGTATTACTTCTCACGCAACCCGCTGATCAAACTCTCGGCACAGCGCGCGATCGATTTCATTTCAGCCGCGCGCAATCGCTTCGGAGCCTGGCGCTATGACGTTCCACCGAACGGACAGAACGACACTTCGATCACCGGTTGGTGTGTGTTCGCACTGGCCTCCGCGCGGGAAGGCGGACTCTCGATCGACGCGCAAGGCTTCGTCGGCGCGCGGCAATGGTTCGACGATGTCACCGATCCGCTGACGGGCCGCGCGGGTTATGACCGGCTCGGGTCGCCTTCGTCGCGTGTGCCCGGGCTGAACGATGACTACCCGGCCGACAGAAGCGAGACGCTGACGGCAGTGGCGCTGCTCAGCCGCATTTTCATGGGCGGGGACGCAGCGTCGAGTCCGCTCGTCCAAAAGGGCGCGGAGCTGTTGAAAGCAAATCCGCCCGAGTGGGACGAAAGCGGCCTCAACAACGACATCTACTATTGGTACTACGGCTCCTACGCGCTCTTCCAACTCGGCGGAGCGCGCTGGGAGTCGTGGAACAGGTCCGCGAAAAAGGCCTTGCTCGGCAGTCAACGTCGCGATGGCGACGCGAAAGGTTCGTGGGATCCCAAGGACGCCTGGGGCCACTCAGGCGGCCGCGTCTACATGACGGCCATGGCGTCCTTGTGCCTCGAGGTCTACTTCCGCTACTCGCGCGTCCTCGGCGGAAGGTAGAGCTGCCGGGCTGCATGCCGACGACTCACAGACAGACTCGGCGCTGAAAAAGCCCGACGAACTCCGCGACATTGCGCCGATCCGCGCTGATGATCCCGCCGCTCGATTCCGAGCGCAGATTCACGGTCGTCGAAGGGATGCCCTGCGGCGATTCGAGCATGATCGTGATGCGCGAATTGCCGGCGAGGAAACCGTTGCGCCTGAGACACTCGATCTGGCCGCGCTTTTCGTCGGCGCTGACGAGGCTCCAACCGGGCAACTCGGACACCAGTGTGCGCGCCTCGTCGAAGATCCCCGCCTGTAGTGCGGCCACGCGCACGGGCCTGTGCTCGGGGGCGGCGTGGGAATCGGAGGTCTGAAAACTCATTCCGTGAAAGGAGCCGCCAGCCAAGCGCTGAACACCCGGCCCGCGGCTTGCGGAAAAACTACTTCGCCGACTTCGCGAGCGTGTTGACCTTCCTGGCCAGACGGCTCTTACGACGGGCGGCGGCGTTCTTGTGGATCACGCCGGCCTTGGCGGCCTTGTCGAGCTTGCTCATCGCCTCAGGCAGGCCCTTCTTGCCGTCGGCCGCACTGGTCGCGACGGTGACGCGCTTGGTCGCGGTCTTCATCGCTCCGCGCACGGCCTTGTTGGCGATGCGGGCCTTCTCGTTCGTGCGGATGCGCTTCTGTGACTGTTTGCTGGTGGCCATGCTGGGTTCTGGTTGCGGCGTGAGGCCGCGAAATGCTTCGGGTCAGGGGTTCGTGGGATTGTTTCGGTGATCGCCGCTCAGCGCCCGGGCGCCTTGCGCAGTTCGTCCATCTTGGCGGCGACATCGCGAAAACCGACGTCGACTTCGTAGATGCGAGCGTACAGCGTGCGGGCCTGGGCCGTGTCGCCCTCGGCAACGGCGATGCTCGCGAGATTGTACAGGATCTCCTTCGCCCGCAGGTCCAATTCTCGGCCGTCCCCTAGCGCGCGCGCGTACTCCTTGCGCGCGAGATCGAGGAAGCCCTTGGCCTGGAAACACTGCGCGAGCAGTGCGCGAGCTTCGCGCTCGTGGCGCGGATCGCCCGTGGCCTTCTGCAATTCAGCCAACGCGCCGTCGGCGTCCTGGGTGCGCAAGAGCCGTTTGCCGAGCTGAACTCGCAACGCAAGGTCCGAAGGATGCGCTTCAACGCGCAGGCGATAGTCGCGTGCCTCGTGGACGATCAGTTCCTGCTCCAGGCGCGCGGCTTCTTCGGCCTTGCCGTCCTTGTCCGCGCGTGAAATCGCTTTCTTCAGGAGCTTGGCGCGCAGGTCGCCCGCGCGGCAGATCAGGTCGAAGGAATTCTTGCGGTAAGAAAGCGCGCGGTCGATCAGGCTCGAAGCCGTCTCCAGGTCCTTGGATTTTTCAACCACGTCCGCGAGCTCGATCATCACGTCGGGATCGCTGGGATTGTCGCCGAACTTCTTTTCGAGCCGCTCGCGTTCCAGGGCCAGTTCTTCATCGGAGAAGTGCAGGCGCTTCGAACGTTCGAGCGCGCGTGCTTCTTCCTTGTTCTGCATGATGTCGCGGCTGTGCGAGACGTTTTCGAAGTTCGTCTTCGTCAGTGCGGCCTCCGCCGAGAGGTCCTTGCGCGCCTTGAGCGCTTCCTGGTCGCGCGGATCGGCCTTCAGAGCGCGCTCGTAGTATTCCAGCGCGCGCACGTGATCGCCGCCGCGGTACATAAGTGCGCCGGCGCGCTTGAGTGCCTCGGAATTTTTCGGCGCGAGCTCGGCGACGAATTCATAGACCGCCAGCGCGCTCTTCTTGTGGCCGGCGTCCTCGAGGGACAGTCCGAGCAGCAGATTCGCGTCTTCATCGAGCGGGTTCGAGACCAGGTAGCTCTCCAGCGACTTCGCGCAGGCGTCGTGACGGCCGGCCTTGCGCAACGCCTTCGCCGTGGCGAGCGGCATGGCGCCCGAGAGCGCGCGCATGAACCGTCCGCCGCCCTTGGCTTCGAATTTCTTGCGCAGCGCCTGACGCAGACCGCGTCGCGCCTCGCCCAGGTCGGGCTCGAGCTCGAGGAGCTGCTGATAGACCTCGATCGCGAAATCGAAGTTCTTGCGTCGCAGGGCCTCCTCGGCCTTTTCCAGGTGTTTGGAGTAGTCCACGCGTGACCCCCAAACCTGTATTCGGGGGGGGCGGAGATCTTATCGGGGGAGGAAAATGGCGTCCAGACCGCCGCCTGTCCGATTCGTACCCGAATTGGACAGGCCGGGTGCCGGGCTCCCTTGTGTCCGATTCGTACCCGAATCGGACGGAAAGGAGCCTGGCAGCGTACTGGCGTGCCCCACACCACTCTTGGTCAACTCGGAATTCGCGGCTACAAGATGCCCCGATAACCACTCCCCCCATGACCTCCTCCCACGACGACAGGCTCGAATTCTCGCTCGCCCTCTACCCCGAGCCGATCCTGCGCAAGACAGCGCAGCCGATCGCAGCCTTTGACGAGCGCCTGAAAGCCACGGTCTCCGCGATGTTCGAGCGCATGCGCGCCTCTAGCGGCGTGGGCCTCGCCGCGCCGCAGGTCTCCCTCAACCAGCGCATCCTGATCCTCAACCCAACCGGCGAGCCAGCCGACGACCTCGCCCTGATCAACGTCTCGATCGTCGAACGCTCCGGCCCGCTCACCAGCTTCGAGGAGGGCTGCCTTTCGTTCCCAAACATCTATGCCGAGGTCAAGCGCCCCGAACGCTGCAAAGTCATCTACTTCGACATCGCGGGTGAACGCTTCGAGCGCGAATTCGACGGCTTCACCAGCCGCATCGTCCAGCACGAGTACGACCATCTCGAAGGCGTGCTGCTCGTCGATCGCATGTCGCCCGCGGACAAGGCGCGCCATCGCGCCGCGCTCGGCGAACTCGTGGATCGCTACAAGGAACGCGCGCTCTCGAAAGCTCGTCGGTGATCGAATCGGCTGAACTTCAGGCACTCGTGCCTGCCGCTCCGGGCGGTGCCGTGGTTTCGATCGGCGTCTTCGACGGCGTCCATCTCGGTCACCAGGCGATTCTCGCCGCGAACATCGCGCGAGCCCGAAAGACTGGCGCGCGCGCGACTGTGGTCACCTTCGCAGGGCATCCCAAGAAACTGCTGCTCGGACGCGAACCGCGCACGCTGACCAGTCTCGAGCATCGCCTCGAACTTTTCAGGCGCGCGGGTATCGAACACACGCTGACGCTGACCTTCGACGAAGAGCTGCGCCAATTGGCCGCGGAAGAATTCGCGTCGGAGATTCTCGTGAAGCGCCTTGGAGCAAAGGCTTTCGTGCTTGGCTTCGACAGCAAGTTCGGCCGCGATCGCCGCGGCGGGCCGGAGCTGTTGATCCAGCAGGGTTACGACGTCGAGGTCGTCGGGCAGGTGCTCGTCGGCGGCCGCGCGGTGTCCAGCACGGCGATTCGCGAGGCGGTCGAACTGGGCGACCTCGAGAGCGCGCGGCGCATGCTCGGCAGGCCCGTGTCGGTGCTCGGCAACGTAGTCGCCGGGGCGAAACTCGGGCGCGAGTTGGGCTTTCCTACCGCCAACCTGGACCTGCACCACGAACTGCATCCGCCGCGGGGAGTCTACGTGGGCCGGGCAAGAGTCCTGGGGCACGCCGGTGAGCAGCTCGCAGTGGCGAACATCGGCGTCCGGCCGACGCTTGACAACCAGGGATCGCGAGCCCAAGTCGAGGTGCACATGCTCGACTTCCAGGGCGATCTCTACGGAAAACAGGTGGAATTCCTCTTCGCCACGCGCCTGCGCAGCGAAAAACGCTTCGAAAATCGCGCGGCGCTGACGCAACAGATCGCGCTCGACATCGCCGCGGCGCGCTCGTTCCTCGCGACCTGGCAGACCTGATCGCTGGGTTGGCGGTTGACGTTCAGCGCCACGCGCTGGATAATCTCCGCCCTCGCATCGGTCCGCATGGCATCCATGCGGCCCGTGGGGGCAGGTAGCTCAGTTGGTAGAGCACGTGACTGAAAATCACGGGGTCACCGGTTCAACCCCGGTCCTGCCCACCATTGCACGCGGGGCACACTGGGCACACTGGGCACTCAGGGCCCGCCGGCTTCACCATGTCGAACGCAGATCCGCGGCTCATCATCAAGAGCGATCCGACGAAACTCGTGATCGAGTGGGTCGATGGCGAACGCACTGTCTACAGCGCCGCGCAGTTGCGCGCGATCTGCCCCTGCGCGCGCTGCGTCAACGAATTGACCGGTGTGCGCATGCACGACCCGAGCGCCGTGCCACCGGACCTGCGGCAGGAAAACGCGCGTCTGGTTGGAAACTACGCGCTCTCTTTCCGCTTCAGCGACGGCCACGACACCGGGATTTTCCCCTTCCCCATGCTGCGCAGCCAGGCACCGCGACCTGCTGCGAATTGAGGCGGGCGTGGCCGAGGCACGCGACGCTGATCTTCGAATCGGGCCCAGGCACACGCTCCACGGATCGGAGTTGAGCTTTGAAACGTCGCGCTCGGGTGGACCGGGCGGACAGAACGTCAACAAGGTTGAGACGCGCGTGACACTGCGCTTCAACGTCGCCGCCAGCCGCAGTTTCGACGAACGCACGCGCGCGTGGCTCGTGGCGCGACTCGCGAGCGAACTGACTGCGAGCGGCGAGATCCTGCTACACGCGTCGCGTTTCCGATCGCAGTCGCGAAACATCGAAGACGCTCGCGAACGGCTGGCGGAGCTTCTGCGCGGCGCCTTGCAGCGTCCGGTGCAGCGCCGCTCGACGCGGCCGACGCGCGGCTCGAAGCAGCGGCGCCTGACTGAAAAGCGCATGCGGGGCGAGATCAAACGCGGACGCAGCGGCACATCGGATTGAGGTGCTGCGCGATCGCAAGTGCTGCGTGAAGTCCCGAGCGAGTTTCGTGGCTCAGGAGCGGACTTGCCGACCGGAATGTCGCGCGGGACGAGATCCTTCCGCTCACGT